>JAOUEU010000035.1 GCA_029858555.1 Candidatus Zixiibacteriota bacterium | reverse complement strand
TATTGAAGACGATTTCTGCATTTCGTCCGCAGGTTTCTTCCTCGGCTGCAGGATGCGGCTGGCGACCGCTGCCGGCCAGGAAAGCGTGCAGCTGGAGCGGGATGGAGACAGGCTGGTGGGGTATGCTACCCGCCGGGGTGCCAAAATCGAACAGGGGGCTGACTTCAAAACAGGCGGCTTTGCCGTCAACAATTACTTCGTAGACCAGCTGGAACTCTTTCTGGCGATGCGGGACTTTAAGGTTGGCGATATCATTGATGAGGAAATATTCGTTCCCCTGGATGTGCTGGCGTCCCGCATCAGAGGTCAAATACGCGATTTTGCCTACCTGCGGTTGCACAGCAGTCTGTACGATTCCGTATTCGTGGTGACTCTCACGCAGCCCCAGCGAGTGGACCTCTTTGTCACCCGGGACAGGCGGCTGGTGAAGGCCTCTTTCCCGGAGCAGGATGTCCGGGCCTACCTGGACGCAGTCAGAAAGCCGGCGCCGCAGCCGGTGCCACCCCCGGCAGCGCCGGTGGATATCCCGGCCTACCTGCCGTGGTATGCACTTTTTGTGGCCGTCGGCATATTTTCGATTCTGTTTTTTATCGGTCAGGGCTACCGCCGGTTGGTCTCGTACATCGGTTTTCTGTTTGGCGCGGCCCTTTTCCTCGTAGTGGTCATCACTCAGATACCGGCCCAGAAATACCTGGTCGGCAGCGTGGTTATACCAGGGCTGCGAGCCGGGGAATCGCTCTTTGTGCTGGGTCTGCTGCCGTCGCTGACAGTGGGAATTATTCAAGAGTTTTTGAAACTGCTGGGCGTCTTTGCACTGGCCCACCTCGCCAGGATTCAGCATAACCGGCTGACAATCGTCGGCTCTGTCTGCGGGGCGGGATTCGGCGTGGTCGAGGCCTGTTACCTGATAACCGGAATGGACCTGTCGCTGGTGGCGTCCTGGAGTTTGATAGAGCGCGCTTTCCTGATATTGTTCCACGCGACTTCCGGAGCCCTGCTGGGATATGGGCTGGCGCACGGTATACGCCAAAGGGCGGTCATCGTGACCGCCCTCGTTCTGGTAAATTCTTTAATTCGCTACCTGCCGACATTTGTCCAGCAGCAGGTGCTGCCGCTGGGCCTTATGTATTTCGCGTCCGCCTTCATCTGCCTGGTGCTGCTGTTTTCGGCAACCCTCGTATTCAGGCGCGCGAAATCGCCCGGCAGAGCTACATGATCAAAACCAGCTTACCTATCTGAACGTCGCCGTTTTCGTCCTCAACCGTCCAGTAGTAAATCCCCGAGACCGCCAACTGCGTGTTACGGGTAATGAGATCCCACGTATCATGGGATGCCGTAGGATCCGTTACCGGGACCCGGTGGCCGATTTGTCTGACCAAATCCCCGTCCAGGGAGAAAATGCGAATAGTGCACGTCGCCGGCAGATTGGCGAAATGCACCTGCCGCAACCGGTCTTCGGACCTGGTGTTTGAAGGCGCTTCCTCAAATCCTGACTGGCTGTAGGCGGCGTCCAGCCGGTACGGATTGGGATAAATGAAGACCTCCAGATTGTTCCTCTGGACTTCCTCGACCGAAGAGAGCGGGTAAGCAATGACGGAGCCCACGGTGACAGAGGTCTCCAGCGAAGCCAGGCCCGAAGAAGGCGAGCCGTAGTCGAAAGCGGTCACGTTTACCCAGTACTGAACTGTCGGCAACAGGTCCTCGATCACCAGGGCGTATTCAAAGTACTTGAGATACCCGTCCGGCGTGAGTTCGGTGGGATCGGCCTCTTCCGGTATCAGCGTCGAAGGGTATTCCTGGTCGGGATAGAGCCTCGTAATCTTGGTTGTGACGCCGAGTTCAGATACGTTGTAATCCTGGGGTTCGAAGTAGAACAACGAGTCCGTCGTGGGATGGACATAAGGAGAAGAGCGAGTGTAGACCAGCGGGTCAAAGTTATCTCCGCCGCAGGAGTCCCCGTAGGCGCACTGGAGTTGTTCTCTCGTATACGGGTCATCCAGAAGCTGGTAACCGGCCCCGCCCGGTCTGGCCGGGTTCCAAATCCACTTGTTATAGTCTTCCCGGTCATAAGAGGCCACGATCGAATAACTCTCCGAGCGGTCATCGCGGCTGATGTAAACCCGGTAGCCCTCAAAATCCATGGTGCCGGAGAAGACATCTTTGGTCGTCTCGGATCGCAGACCGTTGAAACGGATATGGAGCTTGCCCACCTCAGGCGTCACCCACATTCTGGGTGCGGGCGGTGGCGAGGCTCCCCGGAAGTCCGGCACGCCGTCACCGATAATCCAGCAGGTATCCGCCAGTGTGGGTTCCCATTCGTATTCCCATTGGGGTGGATCGGTGCCGGGAATGACCGAGGAATCCACTATAGTCGATTCCGCCACGCATACAAAGATTTCGCCATAGTAGCCGTTGCTGTCGGTATCGACGCCCGGGTTATCGTATATCCAGGATGCCCAGCGAGAATTGGCCGCCAGCGTCGTGAAGTTCAGGTTGTCATAAAACAGGCTGGGGTCGTCCGGCAGGTTATCGAGGTTGTCCAGCGTGCGGTGGAAGTCGGCACCGGCCATGTAGGCAAACGAGATGGGCAGTTCCTCTCCGGGGCTGATATTGAACGGTCCGAACGAGAGCAGATACCGGGTATCGAATCCGTCGGTGTAGTCGCCGGCCTGCGCGCCGGGTGGCAGCCAGAGGGTATCGCTTTCCGAGATGGAGGCGGTGAACACCTGGTCGTAGTCAAACTCCCGGTTACGGAGGACGTAGTACTTGTTGGCGTCACCTTCGGGTGTGCCCAGGCCGCCGGTCCGGAAATCCCGGAACCGTTCCTTCCAGCGTCCGGTCTCCGACCGCTCACGCGGACCGAAATCCAGGCTGGAGTTGCCGTTGCTGATCCACCAGTTAAACGAAACATCGAGCTTCTCGGCCGGTGTCCGTACAATTCTGGTCGCCGTTACATGCGGAGCCGGCACCAGTCTGTTGAAGTCACCGTCGTTATCGGATATCCAGGCGATATTGACCGTGTCGGTATACTCGCAGTTTTCGCAGAAAGCGGGATAGGTTTCCAGGAAGCCGCATATATCATCAGCAAAGCCATTCGTATTCTGGCAGTCGAAGCAGACGTCGGCGTCGACGTAAATGCCCATGTAGACGTTTTCGAGTTTCTGAAACCCCATGTTTCTTATTTTGTAGTCGAACAGGATTATGTCCTGAGCATAGGAATAGGACCAGGCATAAGAAGCCTCACGAGACTCGATATGGAGAGGTCGGTGGGGGCGACCGTCGAAAGCGTCCTGGGCGATACCCTGCGTATAGGTATCGCTGTAAACGCAGATGAAGTCCTCTTCGGATATGGCGCCCTCGTATTCCGGCTGGGTGGGGTCGATGATGGATCTTTTGACCATTTCGCCGAAAGGCGCCTCGTCCGGAAACATCTCCCGGGTGAGCTGCCAGCCGTCGGCACCCACTGAAACCAATGTGTCACGTCCGACGATGGCCCCGACCCAGAAGGAAGCCGCGAAGAGATAGTCAACGTTGGAGTTCTTGGGGTATTCGCAGGATGGTACCGCCTGGCCGGTAAAATAGTCCTGCGAGGCGCCAACGGTAAAACCGGTTCCGAAGGTCCCGTTGTTGTTTACGCCCAGCACGATCTGGCCGACTCGGTGCCCCGCGATACCAAACGCCGGCGGTCCGACGGCCGAGGATCCATCTCCATAATCCTTGTAGCCACGTGGATCGATGGCGGCTCGTCCAAAGGCGGTAAAGGTCGAGAGAAGAATGCTTGTCAATGCCACAGCAACGGTAAACAATAACCTCATTTTAGTAACTCTGCTTTGATGTTTAAAAAGTTCCAACAGCGGCGATACTACATGATGACAACCAGCTTGCCGATCTGGACTTCACCGTTGGCATCCTCCACTGTCCAATAATAAATGCCCGAGACCACCAACTGCGTATTACGAGTGATGAGGTCCCAGGATGCGTGCGACGCCAAAGGGTCGTCACTCCGCGCGTTATGTTTAATCTCCCGGACGAGATCGCCGTCCAGGGAATGTATTCTGATCACGCACCGGGCCGGTACGTTCACAAAGTGTATTTCCCGAACCCGGTCGCGATGCTTGTCAAAATCGTTCCGGCCCTCGAATCCGTCCAGTTTGTAATCATCGTCAACCCGATAGGGATTGGGGTAGACGTAGACGGCCAGTTTCTGACCTTCCGCCTCGGCGGCCGAAGCGTGGGGGTAGGCACACTTGGAGCCGACGGTAACCGAGGTCTCGAGAGACTCCAGTCCCGAAGAGGGTGATCCGAAGTCGAACGCCGTAACATTGAGCCAGTAAGGTACGGTAGGCAGCAGGTCACGTATAATCAACTCGTATTCGAAGTACTTGAAGTAACCGTCCTCCGTGAGTTCGCCCGGTGCCGCTTCCTCGGGGATAAGCGTCGACGGATATTCCTGATCCGGGTAAATTTTCCTTATCGGAGTCGCAATCCCCAGTTCGGCGGCATTGTAGTCCTGCGGTACGAAGTAGAACATGGAATCGGGAAATCCGGGAGGGATATACGGAGAAGTGTGTGAATAACCCAGCGGGTTGAAGTTGTGATCCCCGCATGAGTCGCCATAGAGACATTCGAGTTGTTCCCGTGTGAAGGGATTCTCCCTCATCTCGTAGCCGGGGCCGCCGATCCGACGCGGGTTCCAGACCCACTTATTGAAATTCTCCAGGTCATAAGAAGCGACGACGGAGTAGCTTTGCGACCGCTCATCCCGTGCCAGATAGACCCGGTAACCTTCGAAATCTACTATGCCCGAGAAAACATCCTTGGTCGTTTCCGAGCGAAACCCGTTGAAGCGTACGCGCAGCGCCCCTTCCCTGGGCTCCAGCCAGAGCACGGGTGCGGGCGGGGGTGAGGCCCCGCGAAAGTCCGGGACACCATCGCCGATAATCCAGCAGGTGTCGGCCAATGTAGGTTCGTAGAGGTATTCCCATTCCGGGGGATCGGTGTTCGGTATCAGGGTGGAGTCGATTACGGCCGAATCGGCGACACACACAAACGGCTCACCCTGATATCCATTGCTGTCTGTGTCGACGCCCGGGTTATCATATATCCAGGAGGCCCACCGGGCGTTCTCGCCCAGGTCGGCAAAATTGAGATTCGCGTAAAACAGGTCCGGGTTTTCCGGCAGATTGTCGATATTTCCCCGGGTCTTATGGAAATTGGGCCCGGCGAGGTATGCAAACGAAATCGGCAACTGGTCACCGGGATTTATGTTGAAAGGGCCAAATGAGAGCAGGTATCGAGTATCATAACCGGTGGCAAACAGGCCGGCTTCTTCGCCGGGGAACAGCCACAGAGTGTCGCTTTCCTGAATGGTGGCGGTAAACGCCTGGTCGTAGTCGAATTCCTGATTACGCAAGGTGTAATATTTGTTGGCGTCGCCTTCGGGCGTGCCCAGAAAGCCTCCGAAATCCCGGAAGTCTTCCTGCCAGCGACCCTTGCCGCTTTTCTCGCGGGGGCCGAAATCCTTTGAAGAAGCGGAATTGCTGATCCACCAGTTGAACGAGACATCCAGCCGCTCGGCCGGCGTGCGCACGACGCGCGTAGCGGTTACGTGCGGCGCCTGCTGCAGAAAGCCAAAATCCCCGTCATTGTCTGATATCCAGGCGATGTTCACCGTGTCAATATACTCGCAGTCCTGGCAATAGGCCGGATAGGTATGCAGAAAACCGCATATATCGTCCGCGTAACCGGATGTCCCCGTGCAGTCAAAGCAAACGTCGGCGTCAACATAAATACCCATGTACGCGTTTGTAATCTTTTCCACGCCGATATTGGTAATCCGGTAGTCAAAGAGAACCAAGTCCTCCGCGTACGAGTAGGACCACGCGTAGGAGGCCTCGGTGACCTTGACGTGCAGCGGCCGATGCGGTCGCTGGGAGACGACATCCGGTTGTATGCCCTCAGTATAAGTATCGCTGTAGGTGCATATGTAGTCTTCCTCGGAGATGGCTCCCTCATACTCCGGTTTGGCGGGATCGATAATCGACCTCTTGATCATTTGACCGAACGGTTCTTCGTCAGGTAACAATTCGCGACCCGAGGGATTCCAGCCGTCGGCACCTACGGATACCAGGGTGTCCCGGCCGACGACGGCTCCGATCCAGAACGCGGCGGCAAACAGGTATTGGACGTGAGAACCTTTCGGGTATTCGCATGACGGCACGCTGAAACCGGTGAAGTAGTCTATTTTGGGTCCCACCGTAAAGCCCGTTCCGAAAGTACCATTATTGTTGATAGCCAGTTCCAGTTGGCCGACCCGGTGAGCGGCGATTCCGTGGGCCGGCGGATTGACGGCCGAACCACCTCCCTGGTAGCCCTTGTAGTCGGTCGGATTCGTTACCGTTCGCCCGAACGTATTGCCCGCAAGCCACATAAACCCTAGCATGAAAATACCGACAGCAAGTATAGTCTTCTTGGCCATAATTGTCCCGACCTACTCCAAACTAACTGACGCTTTGCTATCCAGAAACGTCCAAATTTAACTGTTGTAAGGGAAATAGTCAATTCATTTGGATAATTTTAGCTCAAAAGCCTGATGTCCGGCGCGGATGATCACGCGGTTCTCGATTGGCCGAGAGATATCTGACGGGTCCGGTCTGGCCCGCATGAAGAAAAGAAAAACCGCCTTTTCCTGGTCCCGGACCACGGAAAGGCGGCCTTACAGCAACATATTTAATATTATCAGCTTAACCCTGCTGTGCGACTTTTAACAGCCGGTACAACCACCGCAGGTCTCACTATCACCGACCTTGATAGTGTAGCCGGTTTGCCCGCCATGGTCGACATAGTCAACATTTATATTACCGCGCTCGGCCAGGAATTCCGCCAAGGCGGGATCCATATAGAAATTAATGCCGTCGCTTTCGAATTTCGACAGACCGTCCACAGACTCATCCAGAGTCATGCCCAGGGCCGGTCCGCTTCAGCTATACCCCTGGAAGAATATTACCAATTCCCTGGAAGCGGCCCGGTCCGATGCCAGAACCTCTTTGAGTTTGTCACTTGCCGTCGCAGAGATCTTTATCATTTTAACACCTTATCTCAGTCGTTCATATACTTAGATTTATAATATACCAAAATGATTCAGACTTTCAACGTTTTTCTGACTACTTCGGATTCGAGTCAAAATCAGTCTATCACTGGCAATCTCAAAATTTCGCTCCTAAAAAAACTTGCATAGTCATTCCAAAAGGGCGATTTTAGATTTCTTAATGAATGTTAAGTACAAAGCCGATATATAATTGCGTGAGGCCTGAACACTCCGGAGGATAAACGCCTATTCTTATGAGACCTGCGATCTGTTTTTATGAAGACGGCAAATACCGGCAATTCTATCCATTAACCTGCCTGCGCCCCGTTTACACTCTCAGGGCCGGGATAGTACCGCTGTTCGCCAGAGTCAGGCGGCATTTTCCCGAAAGCGAGGTCAGTTTCGCCACGCGCGCACGGCTTTCGCCGCTTGTGGCCGACACTAATCGCGACTACCCGGTCAATATTGTCAAAAAAGATCAGGGCGATGTGCTCTTTCTGAACGGGCGCCTTCGGGATTACGGCAACCTGCCGGAACTGGTCGCGCAGGCCGCGATTTCCACATCTTTCTCGGCCGGTGACGAGACGGCCGGCGTCCTTTTCAAGAGGGAGATGACCAAATCCATGCCGGGTGTAGCGACTCCTGCCAGTTACCAGACATTGTTCGCAGATGCCGCCGATCAGATTCCCGTCACCAAAGCCACCGCCACGCTGTACAATTATTCCTGGGAGCTGATAGCGGATATCGAAGCCGAGATCGTCGCCGACTTCGAGCACCTGAAAGCATCCTTCCGTGACCCCAAAAACGTCCGTTTGCATGACGGCGCTCATCTTATAGAAGATGACCACGTCTTCTTTGAAGACGACGTGACGGTCTATCCCGGTGTCGTTATCAACGCCGAAAAAGGCCCGGTTCTCATCGGCCGTAATACCACGGTCGAGCCCGGCGTCACCATAAACGGTCCCGCCTTTATCGGACCCAACTGCGTGATCCTGGCCGGAAAGCTCTCGGCGGCATCGATCGGCCATACCTGCCGCGTGGGCGGCGAGGTGGAAGAATCCATCTTTCACGCCTACGTGAACAAGTACCACGCCGGTTTTATCGGGCACAGCTATGCCGGCCCCTGGGTGAATTTCGGAGCCATGACGACCAACTCTGATTTGAAAAATAACTACTCGAACATTCGCGTCATGGTCGGCGGCGCCGCCGTTGATACGGGGTCGATTAAGGTGGGTGCATTTGTCGGCGATCACACCAAGTTCGGGATCGGCACACTGCTCAGCACGGGTATCAGCATCGGTGTCTGCTGCAATATCTTCGGCGGCACCTTGATATCCGACAGGGAAGTGCCACCGTTCAGTTGGGGTAACAGTGCCAGCTATGACCGACACGATTTTGATAAAGCGGCTGAGACCGTCCGGCGAACCGCCGCCCGGCGAAACGTCACCGTTTCGAAAGCCGAATTGACCGCCCTCCGTGAGATATACGACGGGGTGACAGATGACAAAGGAATCATGGATTTCGTCAATGCCTGAGGCTTTATCAATCGTTGACATGGACAACGCGTCCTGATATAATCGGATGAGAGGCAGGTACATTTAGATGCCGGAATTGCGAAAAGATCCTATCGTCGGGCGCTGGGTAATTATCTCTACCGACCGAGGAAAGCGCCCGTCTTCCTTTAGTGCCGTGTCCAAACGGGTGGCGGCCAAAATGTGTCCCTTCTGTCCCGGGCAGGAGAGCAACACGCCGCCCGAAATCCTGGCCTATCGCTCGCCGGGCAGCCAGGCCAACCAGCCCGGATGGACCTTGCGGGTCATTCCCAACAAGTATCCGGCACTGATAGTGGAGGGCTCTCTTGACCGGGCGCCTCAGGGCATTTATGACAAAATGCACGGCGTGGGCGCCCACGAGGTGATCATTGAAACCGCCGAACATGCCCATGACCTGGTGGATATGACCGATCAGGAGGCAAAAAACATCTTCTGGGCCTACCGCGAGCGGATGCTGGACCTCGAGCGGGACCACCGCCTGAAGTATATTCTTATTTTCAAGAATCATGGCGCCGCCGCCGGAGCTTCCCTCGAGCACGCCCACAGTCAACTGATCGCCACCCCGGTTATCCCCAAGAGGGTTACCGAGGAGATTGACGGCGCCAGGAGGTATTTCGAGTTCAAGGAGAGATGTATCTTCTGTGACATCGTCCGTCAGGAGATACTTGAGAAGGAGCGCATTGTCGCCGATTATGACGCGTTCATCGCGGTTCAACCGTTCGCGCCCCGTTTTCCCTTCGAGACCTGGATCATCCCCAAGACGCATCAGTCCAGTTACCTCGAGTTGACCGACCACGAATACCTGGTTCTGGCCCGGTCATTCAAGGACATCCTTTATCGACTCAAATTGGCCCTGAACGACCCGCCGTTCAATTATATTCTGCATACACGACCGGTATCGCGCGAGCACGCCGAATACTATCACTGGCATTTTGAAATCATCCCCAAACTGACCAAGGTGGCCGGATTTGAATGGGGGACGGGGTTTTACATCAACCCGACCAAGCCCGAAGAGGCGGCCGCTTATCTGCGGAATATTGAGGCCACGTTTGAGGGGAGCCGCGAGCGCTCCGAGGCTGAAAGGTCGAAAGGTTGATATGAGAATCGCTGTCATCGCATCGGAGGCCGCTCCTTTTGCCCGGACGGGAGGTCTGGGTGACGTGGTCGGAGCCCTGCCGGCGGCCCTGGCCCGGCTGGGCCATGATGTCAAGGTGTACCTGCCACGATATGGCAGCATCGACGCTGCGAAATTCGCCCTGGTGCCCCTGGACTGGGAGGCGACTATAAACGTCGCCGGCAAAACCAGGCCGTTGTCCGTAGAGGTCAAGCACGACAGGAAGAACGGGGTGGAGTACTTTTTCCTCGGCAATCAGGAGTTTTTTGGCCGTCAGAACCTTTACCACGACCCCGAGGCCGGCAAGGACTATGACGACAACGACGAGCGGTTTCTGTTCTTCAGCCATGCCGTCTTCGAAACTTTGAAGAGAGATGGTTTCCAGCCTGACATTTTTCACGCCCATGACTGGCAGGCGGCTCTGATAACGCCATTAATAAAGACGGTCAAGGCGGGCGACGGTTTTTTCGCCGGCGCCAGAACGGTGCTGACCATTCACAATCTCGCCTATCAGGGAACGTTTGAGAAAGACTCGTTTGACAAACTGGGGCTGCCGGCGGATCTCTTTCGCGCCACCGGTCCGTTCGAGTTCTATGAAAAAGTGAACTTCCTCAAAGCGGCGATCTGGTTTGCCGACAAGATCACCACCGTTTCCGAGCAGTACGCCCGGGAAATCCAGTCGCCCGAGTACGGTTGCGGCCTGGATGGGGTCCTGCAGCAACGAGTCGAAGATCTGGTCGGTATTCTAAACGGTGTGGACTACACCGTCTGGTCGCCGTCGCGTGACCACAAAATTCCTTTCAAGTACCATAGAGCTAATCTGAGCGGCAAGCGGGGGAATAAGGTGGAACTGCTGAGGCGCGCTTCGTTGCCGATAAGGGGAAAGACACCCCTTATCGGGGTCATTTCACGCCTGGTCGACCAGAAGGGCTTCGACCTGGTGGCGGCTGTTGCCGACAGGTTATTCGAAGAGGACGTCCAGATGATCGTTCTGGGCTCAGGCGCGGAGATGTATCACAAATTCTTCCAGTATCTGGAACAGAAGTACCCCGATAAGTGTCGCGCCTATTTGACATTTGACGACGACCTGGCGCATCGGATCGAGGCCGGCTCCGACATTTTTCTGATGCCCTCCCGGTTCGAACCCTGCGGGCTCAACCAGATGTATTCTCTGAAGTACGGTACCGTGCCGGTTGTGCGCCGGGTCGGTGGATTGGCCGACACCGTGGAAGACTATGACGAAGACACCGGCGCGGGGACGGGATTCGTGTTCGAGGAGTATACGGAGGATGCCCTCCTGGAGGCTCTGGCACGCGCCCTGCGCCTGTTCCCCCGAAAACGTCAATGGACTAAAGTCGTCAAAGCAGGGATGGCGCAGGACTATTCCTGGGATCAATCTGCGCAAAAGTATCATCGCCTCTTTGAGCAGCTCGTACACTCATAAATCGCATAGACGGGTATTTGAGACGACTGGTTACAACCTGGTTGCCGGTGATACCGGCCATATTGATCTACGCCTACCTGGCCCATCAGTTGAATTTCATTCAGGATGACGCCTATATCTCTTACCGGTATGTCGCAAATTTCCTGAACGGCGATGGCCTGGTGTACAATATCGGCCAGCGCATCGAAGGGTTCACCAACTTCGGCTGGGTGGTTTATCTGATTCTGCTCGGCCGGCTCGGCATCGACTTTCTCCTCTTTTCTCAGATCACCGGGTTTATTCTGGGCGGCGGCTTCATTATCCTGGCCTTCCTGACGGCTCGTGAAGTTTTTGACGAGCGCGAGAGATATTTTGCGCTCCTGCCGGCCTACCTGGTGGGGGTGAATGTCTCGCTGGCGTACTGGTCGCCGGCCGGGCTGGAGACGGCGGCCTTCGCTTTCATGGCGGCCCTGTCTTTTTATCTGTACCTGAGGCGGAGCCGGGCTCTGGCGGCATCACTCGCTCTGGCCGTATGGATCAGGCCCGAAGGTGCGGTCGTGGCCGGTATCCTTATCGTGGTCGAGGCGATCCTCAAACGGGGTATTCCACGCTATACTTTATTGAGCAGTCTGCTGGCGCTGGTGTCTTCGCTGCCGCTGGTGGCGTTTAAGATATTCTATTACGGTTCGGTCTTTCCCAATCCCTTTTTTGCCAAGACCGGCTGGCATGTCGAGCACCTGAGCAGCGGTCTGGAGTATGCCGGGCGCTTTATGGCGCATTACGGCTTTTATGGAATCGGATTTATTCTTCCTCTGGTCTTTTTCAGAAAGTTGCCGGCGGCTGCAAGGGCCGCCTGGCTCTTCACGGTACTGTACTGTCTCTATGTCATCCTCATCGGGGGAGATGTGCTGAAGGTTCACCGATTCTTTATACCCGTATTCGGCACCGCCGCTATTCTCGCGTCGGTTTCACTCTGGCACCTGGCCTGTAAACTGCGGGCGCGGACACGCATGCTCGTGCTCCTCGTGGTGTCACTGCCGCTTTTGGTTCTCACATATGTTCTGCCGAAATCGTTTGTTCGCCAGTACAATCGGCTCGAGATATTCTTCACGAAGAAAATGACCACCCAGTCGTCCCTGCTGAAGGCGTCCGACTCCACCAACTTCTCGGTAGCCATCGCGACTATCGGTCGCTTCGGTTACGAACTGCTCGGTCATGATATAATTGACCTGGTGGGCCTGACAGATTCCACCATCGCCCGCCACTCCGAGGAGCCGATCCCGGGGATGGAGACCACCTGGAAGGAGCGTAAACATAACAGCGGCTACCTTCTGCGGCGTGCTCCCGACTACATCATGTTTTCAACAGGTATCAAGCCGTCGGCTCCGGCTGAGCGCGCGCTTCTGCTTTACCCGGAATTTCTCCGGTCATATCGCGCCGTAGGCTGGATTTCTCCGATGAATCCGGGGGTGACGCTGTATGCTTTCAAGCGGGTCAGAGATGTCACCGGGGATTTTCGGCCCACTTACCCCGTGGCCTACGTGGAGAACTTCAAGGCCGGTCTGGATGCCTATGGCCGACGGGATCATCGCAAGGCTCTCGAGTATTTTAACCGGGCGCTGCAAATCTCCCCGCAGCCGTACAATCTCTATCTGCTGTACGGCAAGGCGTTCAGTCACATGGTGCTGCAGCAGCACGACATCGCCCGCCCGATCCTGCATTACCTGCTCGAGCAGGATTCGCTGGTTTTCGAGGCTCACCGCGACCTCTACTTGTATGCGCTCTACGACGGAAAACCTGAGGAGGCGGCACTTCATCTGAGATGGCTGGAGAAACTCATTCCGTGGGACGTTGAGAAAATCAAGGCCGATTTCGCCCGGCGCGTACTTGAGGGCAGAAGCGGGCAGCAACCCTGACGCTGGTTGTTGACAATGCCGATCCCGTTTATATCTTAAGGGGTATAATCCGAAACACATTCAGTTGGTGGACATGACAAAAGAATTGCAGGCGAGTATCAAGAAATTCCTTCCGGTGATACCGGCCCTGATCGGCTACGCGGTCCTGGCCAATCACCTCAACTTCATTCAGGACGACGCTTACATAACGTATCGTTATGTCGCCAACTTCCTGAACGGCGACGGACTGGTATGGAATATCGGTGAGCGGATCGAAGGCTTCACTAATTTCGGCTGGACCATCTTCCTGATTCTGTGGGGTGCGCTGGGAGCGGATTACATACTAATATCGAAAATTACCGGCTTTCTTTTCGGGGCCGGCATAATTGTTCTGACTTACCTGCTTGCCCAGATGGCTCTGGGGGAGAAGAGTCGCTGGTTCGTGTTCCTGCCGGTTTACCTGGTCGGAGTGAATCTGTCTCTGGCGTACTGGTCGCCGGCCGGTCTGGAGACCGCCAGCTTTGCTTTTATGGCCATGCTGTCTTTGTATCTCTATATGCGGCGCAGTTGGTTTCTGATTGTCTCGCTGGCCCTGGCTGTCTGGATCAGGCCTGAGGGAGCCGTCATCACCGGCATACTGATTGTCGTCGAAGCCGTGATGACTCGAAGGGTGCCCTGGTTCTCACTGCGCTGCGCCCTGGCGGCGCTGGCCATATCCATCCCGTTTGTAGCTTTCAAGATCCTGTACTACGGATCGATATTTCCGAATCCTTTTTACGCCAAAACGGGGCTCCATCTCGATCAGTTGAGTAACGGCATCGAGTACGCCGGACGCTTTTTCAAACATTACGGCTTCTACGGAGTCGGCTTTGTCATTCCGCTGATATTCTTCAAGAAGCTGTCAACGACAGCCAGAACCGTCTGGTGGTTCACGATTCTCTATACATTGTATATTGTTCTCATCGGCGGAGACGTGCTCAAGGTCCATCGTTTCTTCATACCCATCTTCGGCACGGCGGCTTTACTGGCGGCCCTGTCGTTGTGGCATCTGGTAGCGCGGCAGAGCCGCAAGACGCAGTATCTGGCCCTGTTCATCGTCGGCCCGTCGCTGTTGGTCCTTACGTTTTATGCGCCGAAGAAATTCGTCTATGATTACAACCTGCTCGAGAGAAGGTTCGTGATCAAGATGCGCAAGATGGCCGAGAGGATCGAAGCCTCCGATCCCACCGACTTTTCAGTAGCCCTCTCGACGATAGGACGGTTCAGCTACGAGCTAATCGGTCATGATATTATCGACATGGTCGGCCTGACCGATTCCACCATCGCGCGTCATTCCGAGGCGCCTATCGAGGGTATGGAAACGACCTGGAAAGAGCAGAAGCACAACTCGAGATACCTGCTGGAGCGGGCGCCTGATTACATTTTGTTCTCAACCGGCATCAAGCCGTCGGCACCGGCCGAGCGTGCCCTCTATCTTTACCGTCAGTTTGTCGATGCCTACCGAACGGTGGGCTGGTACTTCCGCATTGAGGACACCGACCGGTCGGGGCTGGTCTTTGCAGTCTTCAAGAGAATGAGAGAGGTCGAAGGGGACATCGTGCCGTACTATCCGGTGGAGTACGTGCAGTTGTATAAGCTGGGGCTGGACGAATACGTTAAGGGCAACTACAGCGAAGCCATCAAGTATTTTAACCAGTCCCTGAAGGCCTCCATTAAGCCCTACAATCCGGCGGTTATATACCAGAAGGCCTTTTGTCATATGATGTTGCAGCAGCACGAAGTGGCTCTTCAGCTGATGAACACCGTCGCTGAGCAGGATTCCCTGGTTTTTCAGGCCCACCGCGACCTCTATATGTATGCTCAACTGGTGAATGATACCGCGAAGGCCGAGATTCATAAGCGCTGGCTTCAGAAGCTGGTGCCGTGGTATTGGCCTCAGATAGAAGCCTATGTTGACCAACAGGTTAGGACCTCCCGCGAGCGTCAGCCCGGGGCGCAGAGATAATAAGTTGACAAAAGCCGTTGCCGATATATATTAGTGGAGCCTTTTGACAGGAATGACAATGCGGGAATAGCTCAGTTGGTAGAGCACCACCTTGCCAAGGTGGCTGTCGCGAGTTCGAGTCTCGTTTCCCGCTTTTTTAAATTCAGGCGCCATAGCCAAGTGGTAAGGCAGAGGTCTGCAAAACCTTTATTCCCCGGTTCGAATCCGGGTGGCGCCTCTTTCTCCCCTATCAGCGTAATTGTTTCCGTGCCAGTCTGATAGCCGTTCGTCACGGCCGAGCGCGGCAGGGTTTCTCGGCGGCATCCCCGACCGGCCGGGGAAAGTGGAGAACGCCCCCTGTTTTCCGACATAATCATTAGAAGCGACAAGTCCGTCGGGGATTCCCGGCCCGTCCGACACCAGTCCGCTTGATCGAATCGCTATCGTTGCACAGCACCGCCGGCATCAGGACGGATGCAGGCCTTCGGACGCGAAGGCGTCGATTGCTCATGAAGGAGGACAATATCGCCGCCGGGCTCACGTGGCGCGGCAAAACGGTGCATCGCTTATTATAAAAAGCCTTGACACTTGAATTGATTAACTTATAATTAGGTATACAGATACGCAAATTTACCTTAAGTAATTGCATCGAAATGTCCCCACAGGACGGGCCGACGATTCACAGATCTCTAATATGAGATGGACGTAACACTGTTTTTCTATAAAACGCAGAGAATTTAACAACTAAATAAAAAACACTAGCGCTTTGCGAGGAGGAGGTATGCGCAAAAGAATCACCGTATTGGCGGTGCTGGGATTGCTCCTGCTGATGGCAGGGTCCGTCCACAGCAACACCTATACTGTCGTGAACGTCAACGACGATGGTCTAATCGGATGCTTGCGGTGGGCCATCAACCAGGCTAACGGAAACTATATGGTGAAGGACACCATCGTTTTCGCTATTCCGGGCGTCGGTGTCCAAACCATAACGCCGAACAACCAGCTTCCGCCGTTGATCGATCCGGCCGGCGTGCTCATCGACGGTCTCAGTCAGGGCGCGGCCACCCAGGGGGGCAATCCGCCGAGTACGCTCAGTCTGCTCATTCAGATTAACGGCAACTGGGCGGGCGCTGCGCGTGGTATCTGGATCAAAACATCCAATAACGAGATTCGCGGTCTGATCATCAACGAGTTCTACTACTGCGGGATTAACATTCAGGGCGGCTCCACCGAGGACGCCTATGCTCTGAACAACCTGATTCGCTGGAACATCATCGGCCTGGATCCCGGCGGATCGATTGTCATGGGCAATGGCCGCGGCGGCTGGCACGCCGGCGTGTCGATTACGGCCGGTGACCATGGCGGTGGACAAAACGGACCGGGAATCGCTCAGTACAATGTTATTAAGGAGAACCTCGTTTCCGGGAATAACCAGGAAGGCGTCTCGATCAACGGCCCGTACTACCCGGGCGATGTTTCCTTTAACACCGTTTACGGCAACTATATCGGTTGTGACATCACCGGTCTGCTGGACAAGGGCAACACCGGTGAAGGTGTCTGCATGTGCGAAGGGACCCATGACAACCGCGTGTGCAAGAACGTCATTTCCGGCAATGATATGGATGGCGTCGGTATGCAGGGTTACGGCCCCGATGACATCCAGACGCTGAGCAATATGGTTGACAGTAATATCATTGGTCTCACCTATAATGCGGCCAGCCAACTGCAGAACCGACACCACGGCGTGACGGTTGGCGAATACGGCATGAGCCAGTGGGGTTTTGCCCAATCTAACGTTATCGGCCCGGCGAATATTATCGCCAATAATGGCAAGGCCGGTGTGGCCGTCTGGGAAAGTCCCCTCAATACGGCCAACGCCGACAAGAACCTGATAACCAGGAACTCCATCTACGATAACGCCTTTCTCGGCATTGACCTGCAGAGTGATGGCGTTACGCTCAACGATCCCGGTGATGTCGACAACCTGGGCAACCAGTTGATGAATTTCCCGACGATCACCAACGCCAACATCTCTGCCGGAACTACCTCTATCACCGGCACGTGTGAGGCCTTTGCAACTACCGTGGAGGTCTTCAAGGCCAAGGTCGACGCGAGCGGTTACGGCGAGGGACAAACATACCTCGGCAACGCCGGTCTCGACGGTGCGGGGGGCTGGACATTCTCGACCACGTCACTGGTGTCGGGAGATTATGTGACGGCCACGGCTACTGATGGCGGCGCCAATACATCCGAGTTCTGCGCCAACTTCCAGGTCACCGGCGGCGGCACCACCGACTGGGATTGCGAACAGAATCCGCCCGACGGCAAGACCGGCGGCGGCTGGGAAACAGAGAACAATAACGACTGCACGGTTGCCGACATCGCCGCCTGTGAGATGGCTTATTGTGGGACCATTGATGAGATGGACGAGGACTGGTGGGAACTGACCGTTCCCAGCGGCACTGTCTGCATGAGTCTCCACATAAGGGTGTTCGCCGACGCGACGGCAGGAACCTATGCGTACGGCGGCGGTCTCGACCCCGAAGTGACGCTTTTCCAGAGCGACTGCATCACTCAGGTAGCCTACAACAATAACTACAATGGCACTTTCCCGAACTGCGTGTTAACCGATGCGCAGATAGACTTTTCGGCGCCAGGCAACTGCTTCCAGCCGGATGAAACGGTTTATATCAGGGTGAAAGCCTATAATAATCAAAGCTTCGGTGATTACCTGCTGGTAATCAACTGCGCCGACTGTGAGTGCCCCGAAGAAGGTGACTGCGACTACTATAAACCGGCCTACGAGGACTATGCCCGGGCCGGTATGCCCGACTTCGACCAGAAACGCACCCTGTGGACCTTCACTCCCGGTGGCACCGATTACAGCTATTGCGGACCGGTAGCCCTGGCCAACTGCCTGTGGTGGTTTGACTCCAAGTACGAGTTGCAGCCTCTCGATCCGAAGCCGTTCTATCCGGATCCGTCGCACGTGGTCAACGACCATTATCCGTTGGTGCAGTCCTACCATCCGTTGCAGGCCTGGGACGATCACGACAGCAGCAATGTCGTGCCGCTGGTCGACTCGCTGGCTCTGTATGCCCTTACGGACCAGGGCGGCAATATGGGCACGTTTGTTATTGATCTGGCTAATGCCGCGAGCAGCTGGATAACCACCAAGGGCCTCAGCGGAGCCTACACGGTCAGCGTCTTCCCGGTCGGCGCGGACCCAGAGATGAGCTTTGAATTCATCAGAAACGAGGTACTGCGCAGTCAGGATGTCATTCTCCTGTTGGGCTTCTACCAGGAGAATCCGACCGACCCGTCCTGCGAACGAGTGGGAGGTCACTACGTGACGGTGGCAGGAACATGCACCGAAGTCGTCGACTCCTGCCTGTGCCTGTCCGATCCCTACTGGGACAAGAACGAAAATCATCCGCCGGGATCACCGCACGCCCCGCAGGTGCATGACGACGCCCAGTATGTTTCCGGCCCGCACGGGACGATACAGCACGACTGGTATGATGTTATACCGGTGCAGTGCAACCCCATCACCAGTACGTTCCCTGCGCCGGTAGTGGAGCTGGCCAATTATCCGGTAAACGCCGGTAACATAATGACCACCTTCTATGGTCAGAACCCACCGGATCCGGACACTGATCCGGTACCGTCCAACGGCCTGGCAATCCACACGGTTGTCGAGTGGGCCCTGGTGATCTGCCCGGCCCTGGAAGATGATCAGGATGGTGACGGTATCCCTGACGCCGATGACAACTGCCCGACCATTTTCAAC
>JAOUEU010000034.1 GCA_029858555.1 Candidatus Zixiibacteriota bacterium | reverse complement strand
TCAGCGGCGCTGAGCAGATCTGAGCGATAAAGGAAATCATTACTGGAAAGACGATGAAGCGATACCAGCGACGAGTGTGGTACGCGTGGAATCGACGATGCACCTGCGGTGTGACAAAGATCAACCCCCATGCTGTCACGAAGGAGAGTTGAAAACCGATATTGAAAAGCTGGGTGGGCTCGAACAGCAATATTATAAGGGCAGTGGCGGCTATGATGTTGTTCAGATCGAAGCGTCTCTCCAGCAGTTTGGCCAGAATTACCAGAGAGGCCATAATGGAGGCGCGCACCACCGAGGGTTCGCCGTAGGATAACAGGGTGAACAGACCCACGACCGCCAGCAGAGCGATCGATCTTTTTAAGCGGCTGAGCGACAGCGGCCTCATAATGTAAACGAAAAACAGCAGCACAATGGCCACGTTGGACCCGGACACGGCCAGCAGGTGCAGGGTGCCCGAGTCACGAAACATCGTATATATTTCAGCCGGAATATCTCTGGTTTCGCCAATCAGGAAGCCGGCCGCCAAAGCCGCCGCTGTTGGCGACAGGTTACGCTGGAAACTGCCGGAGACAAGCTGGCGAAGCCGGTCAGTCAGGTTGCTCGCGCCATAGCGGTTTCCTTTATCCACGCGCAGGTCCAAGAGGTTGGGCATATACACCAGGCCAAAAACGCCGCGCAGTTTCAGAAAGCGGCCATAGTCAAAACTGCCCGGCTGCCGGCGGTCGGGAAGCGGATATATTCGCCCGTAGAATTCCAGGCGGTCCCCGCGCTGCAAGGCGGTGGTCGTGTCAGTTACTTTCAGCAGGACGGAGCCGTTGACCGGTATAGACCGGTCGCATACCAGTGAGTCCACCCTGACCTTGATCTCGGTGCGATTGGACTTCAGGACCGGCCAGTCGGAGACCCGGCCAAAGATATGGTAACGCACGCCCGGGTCAGTGAAATTCGAGACGTGGTGGGGACCGGTGTCGTAGGCTTTGATGGCGAAATGAAATGCCGAAAAGAACAGCATACTCAGAGCCAGCAACAGGGCGGCCCGCGACTGACCCTGCCGCGCAAAGCTGAGCAGGCCGGTCAGCGCAAAGAATAAAGCCGGAAGAAGGAACGTCCAAGATGACCAGTGGGTCTGATCAGCCAAGACAATTCCGGATACCACGAAGGCGAGCAGAAAAAGGCTCGGATATTTGCGAATCATTTACCGCTGTGTCTGTCGTTTGAACAATAACCGGCGCACCCGGGTGATTTCCCTTACCCGGAAGATAAGACAAAACAGCAGGTATAACAAGCCCCCAATGAGGGTTGGCAGGGCCAGTTCCAGCAGACGGTTGACGACCAGAGATTGACTGAATCTAAAAGTGAACGGAACCAGGCCGGCTATATAGAAAGCCAGCGCCGCTGCGAGTGAAATCCGTACCAGATTCAGGGCGATCTTGGCATAGGCGATCCGGAATCCCTTCAAGGGCAGATAATAGGCCAGAAGGGCGAAGTTCAGGATTCCGGCCAGCGAGGTTGCGGCAGCAAGACCGGCAAAATTCAGCACTCTGACGAGCGGCCAGTACAGGAGCATGTTCACGACCACGGCGATGACCGAGACCCGCATCGGCAGACGGGAGTCGCCAAAAGCATAAAAGAAGGGCACGGTGATTCTCACCCCGGCGAAGCCTATCAGCCCGTATGAATAATGAAGAAGGGCCAGGGCGGTGTTAGCGGAATCCACCTGTGAAAAGGCGCCCCACTGGTATATCAGCGCGACGATACGGTGCCCCATGAGTGCCAGAAAAACGGCCGATGGAATCACTACGAACATATTGATATTTATGGCTTCATAGAAAGTCTCGCTGAGGCCCTCGGAATCTCCCTTCACGGCCAGCTCGGAAACCCTGGGCAGAGCCACCGTACCCAGGGCCACGGCAAAGACCCCGAGTGGAAAATGCATCAGGCGATATGAGTAATTCAGATAAGAGATGGAACCCTCCATCAGGAATGATGCCAGCAGGGTGTTGACCAGGATGTTTATGCGTCCGGCGGAGAGACCGATGATCATGGGCACAATGAGCCGCACGACCTTCTTGAGACCTTCATCCAGAAAATTGAAAGACAGCCGAAAACGGTAGCCGACCTTTCGCAGAGACGGGAGTTGAACGGCCGTCTGCCCCACACCGCCGACCAGAACGCCAAGGGCAAGCGTATACACGGGCTGCTCGAAGTAGTAATATAATGCCAGTACCGTTACCACCACTCCCAGGTTAAACATGGCGGGGGAGATGGCGGGGATCCCGAAGCGTCCGAAGGAATTGAGCATCCCCATTATCAGCGCCGAGACAGACACCAGCAGCAGGTAGACAAACATGATCCGCGTCAGGTCCACCGTCAGGCCGAATTTTTCAGGGATTTCCACAAAGCCGTTGGCGCACAGGTAAATTATAGCGGGGGCGGCAATGATGCCCAGCAGCACAATCAGTCCGACCACCGCCAAAATCGACGTAAAGACGATGTGGGCCAACCGGAAAGCCTCGTCATTGCCCTCACGAACCATCTTTTCCTTGAAAACCGGCACAAAGGCCGACGAGAGCGCGCCCTCGGCAAACATGTCCCGCAACAGATTCGGTACGCGGAAGGCCGTCACGAAAGCGTCGGTGGCCATCCCGGCTCCGAAGAAGAAGGCCATGACCTGCTCGCGAACCAGGCCCAGGACGCGGGAAAAGGCCGTGGCCAGGGAGACCTTGCCGGCCGAGGAAATCAAGGAACTTTTGTCTGCGCTGTTTGTTGACAAAACGGATCTGCCGATTATATTGTCTGGTTATTGATTAAACATAAAAGGAAAGGTTTTTCAAATTGCCAAGTCATAAGTCGTGTGCCAAGCGGATGCGGATTTCGGCCAACGACCGCCTTCGGAACCGGGCTATCCTCTCCCAGATGCGCAGCGCCGTCAAGGAGTTGCGAGCGGAAACCAGCAAGGACGAAGCGCTCAAGAAGCTTCGCGATGTCTTCTCCATCCTGGACAAGGCCGCCTCCAGAAACGTAATTCACTGGCGAAACGCCGGCCGCACTAAATCCCGTCTGACGCGCTTCGTTCAAAATATCACTTGAGCACACTTTATTCTCCGGCCTCATAAATCAGCCTCGCGCTTCTCTTACGCGGGGCTCTCCGTTATACGCTTTTCATTACGCGTACCCCGCCACTCCACCGGCCGCTTTTAAGCGCACCGGCCAGCGCCGGCCGGCACCCCCTCAAACGGGAGCAAGCCCTAATTTAGAGCGGGCCCCGATGTGCTTCAACTAATTTTTAGCGATTGAGAATGTAGACCTGTCCGTTATAGAACGAGGTTTTGCGGTTCTGTTCGCGAAGAGCGATCAGGTCTTTCAGGAAGGCTTCTTTTTCGTTCACCGGTATTTCCGAAAGAAGTACAGCCATGGGATAGTCGACGCTCAGAATGCGGCGGTGAGCCCGGACGTTTACGACATTTGGCGGAAATCGCCGGTCGGAGACAGCAGCGGCTTTTAGATCGTCCAGCGTAAAAGGCGGCGGACAAGCAAATCCGCTCAGGGAGGCAACCTTGGTGATGGAATCTGGATTCTTCCGTCGATCTACGACAGGCTGATATCTTCCTACCTGATTCACGGCCCTGAAGAAGTAGTCAAGGGGCAGAGGGCAACCTGTCCTGCTTGAATGGCGCAGCCAGACGACGACCGAGGGCGAGTCGATAAATTCCAGGTTCAGTGACACGTGTCCCGCCAATTCCTCATCCCCGCCGGCGCCACCCTTTACAATGATTTGCTTAGGGTATTTGGTCGCCAGGCGCACGAGATCATCGTAGCCGAAATTTATCAAACCCATTCGAACGGCCTCGATACTGACGTCATCGGGGGAGCATATCTGTACGGGGACATGACGGAGACCGGACTCTGTCAGGGCCTGGAAATAGTCAACTTCCTCGAGCAGCAGGAAATCTCCGCTATCGAGGCTCGTAACCAGGAACGGATGGCGGATCTGGCTGATATTTGAGAGGTCAATGCCAGAGCCGGCAGAAGCCGGCCAATCAAAAGGATATATCTGGCTGGGACTCAGAATTCTGATCTGGGAAAGCAGGTTTATTTCCATACCGCCCGTTTAAGCAACCCCTGTGCCACCCGGCCGGACAAATTCCGGGGGCCCACAGGGCGCTAAGGCAGCCCAGGCAAAGGGGTTTCGGGGCATCGGCAGCCTTCTTTCCGACAACGGTCGCCGGCCGGTATATCTTTGACCTTCATAAATTATGCAAATACATTTACCCTGGAGCCGACGGAACCGACCTGCCGGGCCAATAAAAAACCGGGCGGATAACATCTTAGTTACCCACCCGATGTTGATCTTGTCAAACGAAAATCAATAGACGCAACCGCTCTGGGGCAGCGGGCCGCCGCCGAAGAGATAGGCCACCAGATAGGATACGTCTGAAATATTCACCGTACAACTGCTGTTAACGTCCGCCAGGTTCGGGTTTACCGGGGCCGGACCACCTCCAAAGAGATAGGACACCAGATACACGACGTCCGATATGTTCACGCCACCCGACCGGTTAAGGTCGCCATCAGCATAGGTGGCCGGCTGTTCGTCAAACAGTGTCCGAACATAGCCGATTAAATCCTGAGCGGAGGTTTCGGTCAGGAACAGCACCGGAAACCCCAACAGGATCCGCTTGCCGTTGGGTGTATCATACAAAAGACCGCAAGGCTGATTCTCGGAGGCCGGATCGTCGGTATTGGAGTCATAAGTATAAATGACCTCAGCGCCGGCTCTCGGCTCCAAAAAAGTTATCCACGGCAGATGTCCCAGAGGGGTACTGGTATTGAGTTGCACCGATGGCCAGCCGTTCTGACCGAACGCTCCGGCGAAATCGGCCGTAATCGTGGCCGAATACGACTGCAAGCCGAATTCGTCATACGGAACATCGTAGGTGAAGGTATACGGGTTATCCCAAAATTCGATGGTGCGATATCCGGCTATAAAGGCGTTGTCAGCGTAGCCGAGATACCAGGCCAGGTTATCCTCACTGTAGCCGATGTATTTGCGAGTCACGACCTCGTCATCAAACCAGAATAGCGACGAGTACTGTCCCGCGACCTGCTGAGGCAGCGTGGCGTCTTCATCGTCAATTGATATCATGGCGTAATCCCCGGGGCCGAACATCGAGTTGAAGAAATCGACCTGGCCGGCCTGGTTAGGCACGGCGAACGATGCTGTTATCTCATCGACCACCAGAATGCCGCCGTCAAACGTAGCCGGCATACAACATACTTCGTCTGAGAGGAGCGATTCGTAGCCATCGTTGTCAACGGCCGTTACGCGGTATGTGTATTCTACATGACCCGGTATACCTATATCCTCAAAGACGGCCTCAGTGACGTTGTCCTGATAGGGTGTTTGGAGGTCGGTGCCACGGTAAATGTGATAGTGCGAGAGGTCGGCCTCCTGGTTGGCCGTCCAGGTCAGGACAACCTTATTCAGATCGGGTTGTGCATCAGGGTGAGTGGGAGTGCGCGGGACCACAAACGATTCTTTCGATTCCTCCAGGGCAAAGGGGGCCGGGATTCCTCCGGGGGCAAATCCCATCACCGCAAAGTTGTACAGCACACCTTCTTCCAGCCCTGTGACAACATATGAACACATCCCCGATGGCACTTCAATAGTATCCGTATAAACTCCCGTTTCCGTGCCATAATATATCCAGTAATCGTAGGTAGGATCACAATCCGACCAGAAGACTTCAACGGACTGACCATCACCCTGGTCGACCAGCGCCTCGATATTCGTAGCGCACGCGGCGTCGGCAATCAAACCGAGGGTGGCCGCGGCGGTGCGGACAACATCCGTGAAATAGGGAAAGTTCAGTGTCGACGTCAGATCTTGCTCGGTGTGCCAGCCGGGATAGTTGAAGTCGGTCTCAATATAGCCGAGAGTGCTGAATCCCTGATCAGAGAAAGAAAAGTCGTCTGAGACACCGCCAAAAACGAAATCAATAACCGGATTAAGGGCGCTAACCCGGAGGGCTGCCTCTACGGCGACGTCGATGTAACCGGAGTTAGAACTGGGGGCAAAGTCCAACTCCCATGCATCCAGAGGGTCATAGGCAACCATGTCCCAGTTCATCATGAGCTCGACATCGGTGCCCTCATCGACAAAAGCCTCGGCGGCATACCGAGAGCCGACCAAGCCGGACTCCTCAGCCGTGAAGGGAATAAAAATCACCGTCTTCCGAAGGGGGATGTCCGCCAGGATTCGCGCCAGTTCCAGCACTACAGCGGTTCCGGTGGCGTTATCATCGGCACCCGGGGCAAAAACCTCGGGGCCTAGTGGTTGATCGAAAGTTATCGAATCATAATGGCCTCCGATGACTATCACCTTGTCCGGCTCTGCCCACCCCTGCTTGACCGCCATGACGTTGTAGTGCCAGTCGGCGGGATAATGATAAATCCAGTCGCCTCCCCAGTAGAAGGAGGGGGTGGTAACATCAGTGTAGCCCCAATCGAGGAATTTCTGGACCAGCCAGTCGCGCGCCGAATCGATGGAATCCGCCAGAATGAAGCGGGTCTGAAACGCCTCGAGCGTCGATACCCAGGCATAGAGAGAATCCATACTGACACGGTCGGCCAGCGAGTCGCTGGGATACTCATCCAGACCTGACAGAAAGCCCTCGACCACCTTGGGAAGATACAGGATTCGGATATTCAACTCATCGAGAGAGTTGACCATATACTGGGGGTCTCTATGCAGCGACGAGGCTGCCAGCCGACTCGAGACAGCAACTGTTACTCCCTCACTCAATTCGTACACCGGGCCAAGTTGCTTGAGGTCCACTTCGCCGAATCCAACCTGATGTTTCTTGCGGATGACGAAGGTCGAGGCCGGGTCGACATCCCGAAAAACCAGCTCGAACTCAATGCCGGCCTTCGCGAGCAATCTCGCCTGGTCGGAGTTGACCGCGCAGAGAAACTGGTTGCTTACCCGAGTATAAGCGCGATCAATAGTGTTTTTTACGACCGTCTCCTGCTCCTTGCTCTTAATAGTCACAAAGCCCAGGTTATCTCCGACACCGGCTGATGTCGACATGGAAATCAGCAGTGTAGCGGCCGCCATCATGCTGACGAACTTATTAACGGACATCATGGAATTCCTCCAGAAACAGTACGGTCGGTACCATTTCGGCTTGAAGTAAAAGAAGTCGTATTTTATGAGATTGTCCGTTGGCGACTATGTTCTATTATAACCACCAATGCTTTTTTTGTCAAGAAAAGACTGTTCCCGACGCTTCCCGCCGGCGCTTGCAGCGTTTTGCTCGACCGCCGCCGCCTCGCTGATCAAAAGAAAGCGGATGACCGTTAGGTCACCCGCTGAGGCGAAATCTTGTTGTCAGCCGGCTTCAGTAAACGCAACCGCTCTGGGGCAGCGGGCCACCGCCGAAGAGATAGGCCACCAGATAGGATACGTCCGAAATATTCACCGTACAACTGCTGTTAACGTCCGCCAGGTTCGGGTTTACCGGGGCCGGACCACCTCCAAAGAGATAGGACACCAGATACACGACGTCCGATATGTTCACGCCACCCGACCGGTTAAGGTCGCCATCAGCATAGGTAGCCGGCTGTTCGTCAAACAGTGTCCGAACATAGCCGATCAAATCCTGAGCTGAGGTTTCGGTCAGGAACAGCACCGGAAACCCCAACAGGATCCGCTTGCCGTTGGGGGTTTCGTAAAGAAGACCGCAGGGCTGATTCTCGGAGGCAGGATCATCGATATTGGAATCATAGGTGTAGATGACCTGGGCGCCGGGCCTGGGTTCCAGCACGGCTATCCACGGCAGATTGCCCAGAGGCGTACTGGTATTGACCTGTACCGACGGCCAGCCGTTCTGTCCGAATGCCCCGGCAAAGTCGGCCGTGATAGTGGCCGAATATGATTGCAGGCCGAATTCGTCATACGGAATATCGAAGGCGAAGGAATACGGGTCATCCCAGAACTCCAGGGTGCGATATCCGCAGATAAAGACATTGTCAGTATAACTGAGATACCAGGCCAGAGCCTCCTCGCTGTGGCCGATGTATTTGCGGCTGACGACTTCGTCGTCAAACCAGAAGAGTGACGAGTACTGTCCCGCGATCGGTTTGGGCAGGACGGCCTCTTCGTCCTCGATGGATATCATGGCATAATCCCCCAACCCGAACACGGAGTTGAAGAAACTGACCTGCCCCGCCTGGTTCGGCACGGCAAAAGAAGCCGTAATTTCGTCGACAACCAGAATGCCGCCGTCAAAAGTGGCCGGTATGGAGCGTACATCTTCCGAAAGGATGGATTCGTACCCGTCGTTATCAACGGCTGTCACCCGGTAGGTGTACTCCACATGACCCGGTATATCGACGTCCTCAAAGCCGGCTTCAGTGACATTGTCCTGGTAGGGCGTCTGGAGATCGGTCCCGCGATAGACGTGATAGTGCGAGAGGTCGGCCTCCTCGTTGGCCGTCCAGGTCAGCACAATCTTATTCAGATCGGGCTGCGCGTCAGGGTCAACGGGCGTACGCGGGATAACATAGGATTCTTTCGAGTCTTCCACGGCGTAAGGGGCCGGGAAACCGCCGGGGGCAAACCCCATTACCGAGAAATAGTACAATACGCTTTCGGCCAGCCCATTGATAACGTATGAACACATCCCGGATGGTACTTCGACGGTGTCCGTATAGACCCCCGTTTCCGTGCCGTAATATATCAAGTAGTCGTAGGTCGGGTCGCAATCCGACCAGAAGACCTCCACGGACTGACCATCGCCCTGGTCGATTAGCGCCTCAATATTCGTGGCGTGCGCGGCATCGGCAATCAATCCGAGCGTGGCGGCGGCGGTGCGCGCAACGTCCGTGAAATAGGGGAAGTTCAGTGTCGAAGTCAGATCCTGTTCGGTGTGCCAGCCGGGATAGTTGAAATTGGTCTCATCATGGCTGACGATATCGAATCCCTGTTCATAGAAAGCGTAATGATCGGATCCACCGCCCACGACCGTAACTAACGCGTTCAGGGTGCTGACCCGACCGGCGGCCTCCACCGCGACGGTGCGATAGCCGGTGTTGGGGCCGGAAGAGAAATTCAACTGCCTTGCATTCAGAGGGTCGTAGGCGACCATGTCCCAGTTCATCATGACTTCGACATCGGTGCCATCATCGATAAAAGTCTGCGCGGCATACCGGGCGCCGACCAGGCCGCACTCCTCAGCCGTGAACGGCATGAAAATCACCGTCTTGCGAAGGGGAATGTCCGCCAGGATTCGTGCCAGTTCCAGCACTACAGCCGTTCCGGAGGCGTTATCATCGGCGCCTGGGGCAAAGATCTCCGGCCCTAGCGGTTCATTGTAAGTGATTGAATCGTAGTGACCGCCAATGACTATTACCTTGTCCGGCTCGGCCCATCCCTGCTTGACCGCCATGACATTATAATGCCAGTCCGCAGGGTAATGATAAATCCAGTCGCCTCCCCAGTAGAATGAAGGGGTCGTAACGTCAGTGTAGCCCCAGTCGAGGAATTTTTGAACCATCCAGTCGCGCGCCGAATCGATAGAGTCGGTCAGGATCCAGCGCGTCTGAAATGCCTCGAGTGTCGATACCCAGGCATAGAGGGAATCCAGACTGACACGGTCGGCCAGCGAATCACTGGGGTACTCATCCAGACCGGACAGGAAGCCCTCGACCACCTTGGGAAGATACAGTATGCGTATGTTCAACTCATCGAGAGAATTGACCATATACTGTGGGTCTCTTCGCAGCGACGAGGCTGCCAGCCGGCTGGAGACAGCAACTGTCACTCCCTCGCTCAACTCATACACCGGGCCAAGCTGCTTAAGATCTACTTCGCCAAATCCGGCCTGATGCTTTTTGCGAATAACGAAAGTCGAGGCCGGGTCGACATCCCGGAAAACCAGTTCGAACTCAATGCCCGCCTTCGCGAGCAATCTGACCTGTTCAGAGTTGACCGCGCAGAGAAATTGATTGTTCACTCGGGTGTAGGCGCGATCGATGATGTTTTTCACGGTTGTTTCCTGGGAACTGTTTTTGATAGTTACGAAACCCAGGTGGTCTCCGACGCCGGCGGCAGCCGATGCAGAAATCAGCATTGTGGCGGCCATCATTACACCAAGGAGCTTGTTAACAGACAGCATAGAAAACCTCCAGACATAGCTCAATTTACGCTCTTTCAGCCTGAGCAAAGGCGTGTGTACTCTAAAGGATTGTCGGTTGGCGGTTCATTCTATTATAACCCTGAATCCTGTTTTTGTCAAGGAAAGACGGCTCCTGACCCTTCCCGCCCCGGTGCTTGTGGCATTACGCTCAATTGCCGCCGCGTTGATGGCCAAAAGAAAGCGGATGACCACTCGATCATCCGCAATAGTAAAGTCCTGCAGCAAGCAAGCTTCAGTAAACACAGCCGGCTTTCGGCGCCATACCGCCGCCAAAAAGGTAGCTCACGAGATAGGCTACGTCCGATATATTGACGGTGCAACTGCTGTTGACGTCGGCCAGATTCGGGTCCACCGGGGTCGGGCCGCCGCCGAACAGATACGTCACCAGGTACACCACGTCTGATATATTCACACCGCCGGATCGGTTAACATCGCCATCGGCGAACTCGGGCGTCTCTTCGCCGAATTCAGCCATGGCGCGCTCGATTATGGCCTTGGCCGAGGCATCGGTCAGGAACAACAACGGGAAAGCCAGAAGGATTCTCTTGCCTCCGGGAGTATCCATCAGCAGGCCGCAGGGCCGGCCCTCGTAGGCCGGGTTGTCATCCTTCGAATCAAAAGTGTAGATAACCTGTGCCCCTGGCGCCGCCGTAAGCACCGGCATAAGCGGCAGGTAGTCCATGACATTGTCGGAGTCAAGCTCGGCCGACGGCCAGCCGTTCTGACCCACCGCCCCAGCGAAATCGGGATCGGTGTTAACGCTGAAGCCGCTGAGACCGAATTCGCTGTACAGAAGGCCGGGCGGGTAGGGTGACTGGACCCAGTACTCAATCGTGCGGTATCCGCAGACAAAGACGTTGTTGCTGTAGTCGAGATACCAGGCCAGGGAGTCGGAACTCTGGCCGAGATATTTCCGTGACGTCAGCTCATCGTCAATCCAGAATATCGAGGAGTATTGCCCGGCCGTTGATCGCGTCAGACGATCCCCTTCTCCGTCAATCGATACCATGGCGAAAGAGCCCGCTCCGAACAGCATATTGAAGAAAGTAACCTGCTCCGTCTGCCCGGGTACTCCCCAACTTTCTGAGATCTCGTCTACGACCAAAACGCCTCCGTCAAAAGTAGCCGGGACGCAGCGCACTTCCGCCGAAGTCGGCGATTGAAAACCGTCATTATCAACGGCCATGATTACATAACGATATTCAACGTGAGGCAATACGTCGCTGTCCTCGAAGACGGTACCGGCAAAGTTGTCCTGACGCAGCTCCCACGCACCCGTGCTGCGCAGAATACGATAGTGGGACAAGTCGGCCTCGGGGTTGGCCTTCCAGGTCAACACGATCTTATTGAGATCGGGAGAAGCAGCAACCTGTGTCGGTATTCTCGGAGTTATGTAACTTTCGGCCGTCATCTCCACGGCGTACGGGGCCGGGTAGCCGCTGGGTGGCAGGCCGACAACCGAAAAGTAATAAGTCACTCCTTCGGTCATTCCATCAACGACGTATGAGCACAAGCCCGGTGGGACCTCTACGGTGTCTGTGTAGAAACCGGAAGCCGGGCCATAATAAACCGTGTAGCTGTAAGTAGGATCGCAGTCGGACCAAAATACCTCGACCGCCTGACCGTCGCCCTGGTCAATAATAGCCTCAATCGAGGTAGGGTGCGCGGCGTCGGCGATGACGGCCACGGTCGCGGCCGCCGTCCGAACGACATCAGTGTAATAGGGGTAATTCAACTGTGAACTCAGATCCAACTCGGTGTGCCATCCGGGATAATTGAAATTGGTCTCGATATGATTGACTACATTAAACCCCTGTTCCACGAAGGCGGCATGATCCGAGCTGCCGCCGGCAGTCGTGATCATCTGATTAAGAGCACTGACCCGACCGGCCGCCTCAACGGCCACTCCCCGGTAGGCGGTGTTGGGACCCGATGAGAAGTTCAACTGCCAGGCCGAATAAGGGTCATAGGCGACCATATCCCAGTTCAACATGACCTCCAGATTTGTACCATCGTTGACAAAGGACTGGGCGGCATGTCGAGAGCCTACCAGACCCACTTCCTCGGCGGTAAACGGCATAAAGATGATCGTCTTGCGAAAAGGAACATCAGCAAAAATGCGCGCCAGCTCGAGGGTCAGGGCGGTTCCGGAGGCGTTGTCGTCAGCCCCCGGCGCGAATATCATCGGCCCCAGCGGCTGACCGTAAGTGATCGAATCGTAATGTCCGCCTATAACAATTACCTTGTCCGGTTCAGCATATCCCTGTTTGACGGCCATCACATTGTATCGCCAGTCATACGAATAATAGCTGCTCCCCCACCAGAAGCTCGGCGTGGAGACATCGGTATAGCCCCAACTCAGGAACTTTTGAACCATCCAGTCCCGGGCGGCATCGATAGAATCGGTCTCAATAAAACGCGTCCGAAAGGCTTCAAGCCGCGTATCCCAGGCATAGACAGAATCCAGGTTGACGCGGTCGGCCAGGGAGTCGCTGGGGTAGTCAACCAGGCCGGACAGAAAACCGGTCACCGCCACCGGCAAATAGAGAATTCGGATGTTCAGTTCCTCAAGTCCGTGGATAAAGAAATCAGGATCATTCTGCAGGGACGAGGCGGCCATCCGGCTCATGGAAGTCAGCATTTTGCCGTCGCCAAGGTCATAGACGGTGCCGAGTTTCTTGAGATCGACCTGGGCAATACCGGCGGGTCTCCTGCGCCGAACGATATATTGAGTAGCGGGGTCGGCATCACGCAGAATAAGCTCATAATCCACGCCCGACTGTTTCAGGAGTTGCGCCTGTTCGGTGTTGATAGCACACAGGAAGACGTTACCGTTCCTGACAAAAGCATGATCGACAATGCCCTTCACCACACTTTCCTGAAATTTGTTCTTGACCGTGACCAGGCCGAAATCTTCTGCTAAGGCACCGGTCAGTGGAACGGCTATGACCACAGCCAGGACTGCGATGACGGCAAATAGCTTAACCACTACTTTCATGTCAGGCCTCCAATAATGTGTTACGCTTACTCTCTTAAACAAGCAAGTAAAGAGGTACACCCAGATGGATCGAGAATATCCATCCATTAACACTAAAATAAGATAAAATATGCCTGTGTCAAGGCAAGACAGCAGCGGCCTAAAACTCGACACCCTTCTGAAAAGGCTTGAAAGTCTGCCGGTCCAGATTTTTATCATCCAGTTTCAGATTGACCGCCCTATTTTCAGGGACAGAAGGATAGTCAGAAGGGGGCATGAAGGCTTTGTTGTTTATCGGCTCTACATATCCCACCGACAGCCGGTGACGGCGGCCATACTCCGTCAGTAGCTTTCTTCTTTCCGAGCCTTCCGACAGATGTCTCGAACTGCCAGTAAAGGCAAAGACAAATTCAGGGTTGGACGAAACCACGTGTACGGCGGCAATCTTTTCGTCTGCCAGGCTGGAGGTGATGAATTCCAGCAACGAAAAAAGAGCTCCAAACTCCAGATCGAGAAGTTCCCCGGCGGCCCGACAACGAAAAAGGATTCCATGAGATGGAATGGCAAACACGATCAGACCACGAGAGAACCCGTTTTTGTCCAGGAAGGCGTCAATCCTTGGGTTCAAGAAAGCGGCAATGTAACATTTGAGAGGCGCTTCCGGTTTTATCATACCCGGTTGGTGTGCAAAGGAGATGCCGTGTCGTGCGAGCTCGCCGGGAATACCGTAACCTTCTGATTAAGTGCAACTTACTCGGCCGCAACTGTCGCCCTGCGGCCGAGGATAGAAGGGTATTGAAAATAAGGTGAAAACGGGTGTACAGTTTTAGTCGATTGATTTCATAAGTTGTTGCTCAAGAGCGGCATCGGCTCTGATGTATTTGCCGGTAGCCTCTGCATACACCTGTCCATCAGCTCCTCGAGCCTCACCCTCAGTGATAAAAACTCTACCCCGGTTCCCGGTGATGCGCCCGATAAATCTCAGCTTTACACCGGACCTGATCGGCTTTCGAAACCGTACCGTCATCTCCGCGGTAACGGCAAAGATGTCTTTGGCCAGAATAGCCTTAATCATTACCTCATCCAGCAGGCAGGTAATTATACCCCCATGAGAAATATCGCGATACCCCTCATAAGCTCGGGAGATGGTTACCTGGGTAAACGCCGTGTCCCCATCATAGAAAAACCTGGCTTTGAGACCGTGGACATTCTTGTCACCGCAGACAAAGCAGCCGGCATATTTGCGTACCTCTTTCACCGGAGACTATCTAAGAACAGACGCCGGATATGTCAACAAGACTCCTCAAAAAGCTGGGCGGTTCCGGCCGCCATGCCCGGGACCCGCGGCAGCATAAAAAAAGCCCGGCCATCCGGCCGGGCTGAAACTCTCCGGTTAATAGCTGCTACAGGGGAATCTGACACACATCACAGGTGCTGGTCCAGTAGGTACTACCCCGACGGATCGTGCACGTCATGGCCCCCTGGTCAAAGGCCAGACTGAAAGTCCAATTCGTGGTGACCGGGTCGGCCGAGCCAACCTGAGTCACAAGCTCCACGGTGCCGACGCAAGTACCGGAATACGGACAGGCGTGCGCCCAGCCGTAACTGGATTGGTTAATCCTGATATCATCAAGGGCGGCATTAACACTCGCGTCCCTGACCTGATCGGGCCACAGGTCGGGGTCGGAAGAATAGACCCGTGAGTGGACGCTGTACCGGTTCGTGCCATTAATGAGGGCCTGCGTTGTATTCAGACCCGCCATGTCGACACCAAGGTCACCTTCGCAATTGCTGAAATTGGCGGCGGTGTCGGCAACATTGTAGGTCCAGGAATGCCTGTAGGCCATGGAAGCCATCCCATCCGAGTTGGCCTGGGGGATACCGTCACCATCCCGGAACTGGATCGAGTCACGCATGGCGGTCGAGAATGTCTCCATCTGTCTCGAAATGAAAACGACATGCCAGCCGTCCGCATAGATGGAGGCGGCAGAATCGTGATGGGGATCGATCGGACCGTAGTTCACCGGATCGACGAGAGAGTCCGTGGGCAGCATCGACATGCTGTTGAAACCGGCTTTGATAAAATCCAGGGTGGAATCAACAAAAGTCGACACCTGCTCTCTGACGATCAAGTAATCGGGGTCGTTAAGGTCGCCGAGGCTTGACCCGGCGGTAGGCGCCGTCTCGTCGTCAGAACAGCCCATCCAGACAACGGCGAAAAAGCTCACAATGACCAAGCCCAACAGCAGCGAAAGTGATTTGTGGGAACGCATTGCGCGTCTCCTTTCCTTTAATAGCCCATGCTGGGCCCGGCCGGTCAGGCGCGTCTACTTCAAAAGAAACGTCATTATCGCCTTTTGAATATGCAATCTGTTCTCGGCTTCATCAAAAACCACCGACTGCGGGCCGTCCATAACTTCATCCGTTATCTCTTTTCCTCTCTCAGCCGGTAAACAGTGCATGACGATCGCCTTTGAGCTTGCCAACCCCAACAATGCGCTATTCAGTTGGTATTTACTCAACTTTTGTAACTTCTGTTCAGCAAGATGTTTCTGACCCATGGAGGCCCAGACATCTGTATAAATTACATCGGCACCGCCCACGGCTTCTTTAGGGTCCTCGGTTATCAAAACCCGACTGTCCCGGTTGGCTTTAGCTCTCTCCAGAATGGCGGCATTCGGCTGACAATCCGCCGCCGTACCGATTCTGAAATCGAGGGGAATTCGTGCTGCCAGGTTCAGCCAACTGTTGCTAACGTTGTTGCCATCACCTACGTAGGCCACGCTGTAGCGCTCTTTTGGCTCCATATGTTCCAGAATCGTAAAATAATCCCCCAGAATCTGGCACGGGTGCACCAGGTCGGTCAGACCGTTCACAACCGGCACCGACGCGTACTTAGCCAGTTGCTCAACGTCAGACTGGTCAAAAGTGCGGATCATTATCAGGCCGACATACCGTGATAATACCCTGGCCGCATCACTTATAGATTCCCGCTGACCCAGTTTTATTTCCGGATCGGTGATATAAACCGGGTTTCCCCCGAGTTCAGCGATACCGACCTCAAAGGATACCCTTGTTCTCAGGGACGGCTTGGTGAATATGCAGGCCACCGATTTTCCCTCCAGTGGTCGGGGGGCGATTTTCCCGCTTTTCATTTTAGCGCAGAGGTCAAAAATCTCGTGGATTTCCGCAGCACTGAAATCGGTTATTTGGCACAAGGAACGGGGCATATGTCCTCCTTACTGCTTGATAAATTCGTATAAACCAAAATTCGACGGAATAAACGGGACGCGGCCGGTTATGTCAATATGATACCGGGGAAATGTTCGAACAGCCCGATGCGAACAGCAAGGGCATGACTTCCCGGCCCACCAGCGGCGGCGACTAGTGCTGATTCCCGGCGCGGCCGTGAATTTCGACCCCCGGGCGAAGCCGAAGTGCTCTCAACGAGGCATCTAATCTCGAAACTCTGACTTACATGAGCCCCGGCAAAGAGCATCAGAAGCTGCCGATGTAAAATATTGCCATATGCAACCGATTGTGTGATATTCCGTAAATAGGACTACAAACCGTCGGACGGTACGACATGAGCAAAAAGACACTGATATTCGGCCTGATTCTGATTCTTATCGGAATAGTCCTTCTGGGACGGACGCTTGACATATTTTATGTTACTTTCGGTGAAATATTCAGGTTCATAGGTCCCGTTGGTGTCATACTGCTCGGAATCTGGCTGATTATCCGAAAGCGTCAGGAAGCCGAGAGAATCCGGGCGGATATTCATCTTGGTCACAGTGGCGGCAGCGCTGGTTACGGACAACCGGTTCCAGGGACCTCCAGGACGTCTTCTTTCGCCGCGGGCGGGACGGATAGAACCAGATCCGGTGACTTCGCAGATGCTGGCAAGCAGGCCTCGGAACAGCCGCAGTGCAATGATTCAGGAAAAACCAGGTACAACAAGGTGCTCGGTGATATGTTCATCGACTGCAACAACGTCAGTCTTGAAAGCGTCGAGGTTTCCTGCGGGCTGGGGGACACCGAAATAAATCTTTCCGGCGGGCAGCTTGTAAAGGGGTTAAACCGGCTTATCATCTCCGGCTTTATCGGCGATATCAGGTTATTCGCCCCCAAGACCATGGCCATATTCACGCACTGCTCGAATTTCGTGGGGGATATTGAGGTGGCGGGGAAGCGCTCGACCGGCTTCGGCAACAATCTGGACTGGCAAGCCGAAAACTACAACACGGCAGAGTCTAAACTCTACGTTGCTGCCAACAGCTTCATCGGCGATATAAAGATTTACTCCATCTGAAGTAAGATGCGCTAGAGTATATACCGACTCAGATCCTCGTTTTCGATAATGTCGGCAAGGTTCCTTTCAACCATCTTTTCCGTCACTGTCAGTCTCTTTTTCGTGGTCGGAGGGGCATAGAGAATGTCCTCCAGAAGCGTCGTCATGATGGTATGCAGCCGTCTGGCGCCGATGTTCTCGGATTCGGTATTGACGCGCTCGGCGTACTCGGCAATCTTCCTGGTACCGCCCTCGGAAAAAACCAGGTGGACACCTTCGGTGTCCAGCAGGGCTTGATATTGTTTGACCAGCGCCGTTTTTGGTTCGGTCAGAATACGTTCGAAATCCCGGGCCGTCAGTGAATCGAGTTCTACTCTTATGGGAAAGCGCCCCTGCAGCTCCGGGATCAGATCGGATGGTTTGGAGCCGTGGAAGGCTCCGGCAGCTATGAAAAGAATATGGTCGGTATGCACCATGCCATACTTGGTCATCACACCGCAACCTTCTACGATAGGTAAAATATCGCGCTGGACACCCTCGCGGCTGACATCCGGGCCGGACTTGGCGCCGTCACTGACAACCTTGTCGATTTCGTCGACAAAAACAATGCCCGATTCCTGAACCCGCTCAAGAGCCTCGGCGATAACTTCGTCCATGTTGATCAACTTGTTGAGTTCTTCTCCATGCAGGTAACGGCGGGCGTCGGCAACGCTCATCTTGCGGCGCTTGGTTCTCTTGGGAATCAGGCCGGAGAACATCTCCTGGAAATTGACGCCCAGTTCCTCCATGCCCATGGGTGAAAATATCTCCACCACCGGGAACTGCGTCTGGGGCGTGTCGAGCTCCACCTCACGACTATCGAGTCGGCCCTCCAGCAGTTTCTGGCGCAGCCTCTCTCGCGACTTCTCAAAGGTGTCGGCCGGTGGTTCAGCGTTAGCCTGTAGGGCCATTGTCTTGGTCGGCGGCGGGGGCAGCAGCAGGTCCAGAAGGTGATCGGTAGTGTTTTCAGCCGCCTTTTTTTCAAGATGTTTCGATTTCTCCGTCTTGAGCATATTGACGGCAATATCGACCAGGTCGCGCACCATCGATTCCACGTCCCGACCGACGTAGCCGACCTCGGTGAATTTCGAGGCCTCGACTTTGATGAACGGGGCTTCGGCGAGATCGGCCAGCCGGCGGGCGATTTCCGTCTTTCCCACGCCGGTCGGCCCGATCAAGATGATGTTGTTGGGTGTAATTTCACCGCGGATATCTTCCGCCGCCTGTTGCCGACGCCAGCGGTTACGCAAGGCGATAGCTACGGATTTCTTGGCTTTATCCTGTCCGATGACGTATTTGTCGAGATGAGCGACGATTTCGGCCGGTGTCGGGTAAGTCTCTTTCATTTCAGCGCTTCCACCTTGATGCTGTCATTGGTATAAACACAAATACCCGCCGCAATTTCCAGCGCCTT
>JAOUEU010000033.1 GCA_029858555.1 Candidatus Zixiibacteriota bacterium | reverse complement strand
CTCATAAACTGCATTTCTTCGTCGCTGAGGGGGCCTTCGCGGAGTGCCGAGAGATTTTGCTCCAAATGCTTCAAATTACTCGGGGCCGTCATGCAGACGTGGACGCGCGGATGCGATAGAACAAATCGATAGCACATCGACGGCGTGGGTACCGGTTCGCTGCCCGGCCAGCCACGGGGCCGTCGGAGCAGGTACCTCCAGCGTGTGGCTGTGAAGCTGACAATGCCGGGATTGTATGGCTGCAGATAGGGAAAGATATCCTGCTCGGCGCCGCGGTGGGCGGCATTGTAGCGTATCATCAGGACGTCGAGAGCCCCCTCCTCGGCCAGCCGCCCGGCCAGCTTGCGGTCATGAGTAGAGATGCCTACGGCCCGTACTTTTCCCTCCTCGCGAAGCCGGCACAATTCATCGCGCACGCGCGGGTTAAAATACTTCGCCCTGGTCACGCCCAGAAAGTAGAAGACATCTATATAATCGGTTCGAAGTTTGCGAAGACGCTTTTCTAGGGTCCGTCGAAAATTCGGGTGGCCCAGCAGGAGGTTGTAAGCTCCGGTGGCGATGACGAATTGTTCGCGCCGGCTTTTGAGAACGTCCCGCAGGACGGCGGTCATCTGGGTGTCAAAGCCGAACCCGAACAGGTAGTTGACACCTTCGTCGATAGCCCTGTAAATGACTTTCCGACCGGGGCGGTAGCTGGCCGACAGGCCCAGGCGACAGACCTCAAGGCCGGTCCGGCCCAGCGTGGTGTGACTGAAATTGTATTCCATGCCAGGCAGACGTTAATACGGACTGATAGTTCGCAACGCCGGGTGAGTGGTGCAACCAATGATCGGATACAACATCGATCTCAGGTCCGCGTCACTTCAGATCCTTCTCTGTCAGTTGCCACACAATGTTGCTATAGATCTTGCTGTCCGTAGTCCGGGTGAAAGTCGCTTCCATCCTCATAAGGCCTACATCAGGCGCCCAGTACTCTGTCCCCTCTACCAAGTAACCAAAGAACAGAAACGACCACACATACCTGTAACATGGGTATTCACCCGCGGGGGTTGTGACGTTCTCGCCGATCCCCCCAATGGTCACTGTAATGCCTTTGACGCCAAGAGCGTTTATTCCGGTATACAGGTCGTTGACTTTGCCCGGATATTTGATGCCAAAGTAAGGGACACCAGTCTCCGAGTCAGCCTGCCACAGACCGTCGGATCGGTTCACGACGTACTTGACTGTCGGGGGAGAACCCTCTTCTATTGACGTGAGTTCGGACCACGTTTCTCCGCCTATCGCCACTTTCTGAGTGACCTCGCGCGTGAGAGTGACCGACCTCGCGATAAAACCTAATGAATCATAGGTAACATAGCTGTATGTCCAGATATTGCCTTCGGCCAGCGGCAGAATGACCGGCGGCTTGACGGGCTCTAACGGATCCTTCGTTCCACAGCCGACCGCCAGCAGTAACATACCGATAATTAATAATCTTCGCATGTCATCACCTCACTCAGAAAGAATAGGTCAGCGTAAATCCCTGTTCGGTGGGATTAAACTGTAGACCCAGGTTCTGCCGGCAGTTCTTCTTATTCTTGAAGTATTTGAACCAGAGATACCCCGTAATTGCGCCGGTGACAATAGTGAGTCCGCCGGAGAGTTTTTTCATGTTGCTGGCACTCTTGTAGTCATCATAAAGGCCGTCGGGATGCAATGGATCAGCCTCATAGTCATCCCACTTGTCGCCGGTTTTGCTCGAACTGAGCAGGAAGAACCCGGTGGCGCCGAGGAAAAACCCGGTACTGAGCAGGGCTGTCTTCGACGACGGGCACTTTCCGGCCGCCCCAACCGCCGCCTCGTCACTTATCGGCGCGCCTGTACGCTCAGCCTCCACCTGCTGTTTGGCCTGTTCCATTAAAGCCTGGAACTGGGGCGATTTGATGTCAAGCTCGCCGCCCCATTCGCGATACACACGGAACGCCGCCTTGAACTGGTCCAGGACCTCCCGGCGTTGTTCTGACTCGTTCTTGAGCTTGGCGTAATACACGGCCGCCAGAAGCACGTGAGCATCGGCCCGCAGTTCCAGACTCAGTGTATCCAGGGCCAGAAAATCGTTGACCTCCGCCTCAGCACAGACATAATCGGTCATCTTGAGGCTGTGCCGAGCGTTTTCGAGTGACGGCGCCTTCTTGTCATATGTGCAGACAGGCGTCTGCGCGCTGCCTGCAATCGGTAGCAGAGCCGCCAAAAGGAAAACCGCCGGCATCACGGCGGCCGTGATGCGTGAAAAATAAACATTGGTCTTCATGTGATCTCCCTATGTTCGTAACGGCGAGCCGGCGACCGGCTCGTCGAGGCTCATAGATCTCTCCACCCACAGCCAAAAAGGCTCGTTTACTCCATAACCAGTCCTGCCAGAAGATACGGTTATGGTCTGCCGGCGCAATATTGAACTTTCCGGCAGATTTCTCACATAGAGAGATAACGTCACTGAGCTTCTTGTCCGTATCACCATTCCAGAGACCGCACGTAAATCGGACATCAGTAGCGAAAAAGTCCGTGCGCAAATGGTCTTCCGGCGTAACGGGACAGATATTACGTGCGGCCGGAGACAATTCGGATAATAATGTCCCTTGCACTTAAATATACGCGGAGATCTTAAGCCGCGATCAGGCCGAGCGGTCCTTACCGCCTGGTATACTCCCCGGGGATGCGGGCGGTCGGCCTGCAATGACGGAGGTCCGGTGCGCCGACAATGTTGCCGCCCGGCGCTGCCACGGACACGCCGGGTGGGGGCATCCTTCGTCTCAGATTGTGGCAGGCTCAGACCGTTATTACTTCCTCTGAATTCACAAGGGAAGCAACGATCTCCTGCATGTCGCTGATGCGACCCAGGACAATACTGTCTCTGAGGTCCAGAAAAGCAGTACAGGTGCCGCAGGCAATCAGGTCCACGCCGGCTTTATAAAGACCGTCCAGGGCATCCAGAACGGGCGAACCTTCCGCAAGCAGTCGGACTCCCGTGTTATAAAAGATGATTCTGTCGGGTTTCGTTTCCTGCGCCCACAACTTGCGCAGAAACGAACCCATGAGCTTCTCGCCCAACTCGTCATTGCCCCTGCCCAGAAACTCGCTGTGTATGACGATCGTCTTTTTCATGCCATCCGACCTCTGTAATATTATGTGCAATAAACCCTGATTGACCTTGATGTTTTGACGCAGTATACAAGAATGCTGCGATTTCTGCAATTTCTTTGAGGAAGGCAGCCGCCCGGACAGAATACGCGGGAACAGACGTCGACCGTTCCGGGGACGATGATTATTGGCCCCTACGCGACCTCGACCAACTCAACTTCAAATATCAGCGTCTTTCCGGCCAGAGGGTGATTGGCATCGAGAGTGACCTCCTGGTCCGAGATTTCGGCAATAACCACATTTATAGTCGTCCCGTCGGGCTGCTCCATCTGCAACTGCTGGCCGATTTCGGGAGTGATGTTCTCCGGAAAATCCGCCCTGTCGACATTGGCGACCAGATCGTCGCGCCTGGACCCATATGCTTCTTCCGGTGGAATGGTGATAGTCTTCTTATCACCGGTTTTCATGCCGCGGACACCATTGTCAAAACCGGGGATGATGTTTCCTCCCCCGAGCGTAAACTGCAGGGGTTCCCGGTCCTGTGAAGTATCGAAAACCTCACCGCTCTCCAGCTTGCCGGTATAGTGCACTTTTACGGTGTTTCCCTCTTTGGCCTGACTCATCTGATCCTCCTGCAATTGTCAGCCGCGTATCGGCCGTATTAAAACAGGCAGGTGCTGACAGCACCTGCCACTTTTTCTTCTATGAACAACATTACCGCCTCCCGCGCAACCTTTTATTTCGTTTTTTGCCGTCGGCGTCAAATGCCCTGCGTGCATAGTGGCAAGCCGAAAACCGAACAACGTAAGACAGTCCGCCGGTTCGATTTGGCATGTCGCCCGCCTGGCCGACCCAATAGAAACCAGGCACGGATAGAGCGATTAACAACCGCAACAGAGCACATGGGGCCAGGCCGGTCCGGGGAATCATCCACTTTTCCTTGACAGTTCTGCCGGATTTCCTACTTTGAAGGTCATGTGTGCTTCCGCGGCACTCAAATCTATCAGGCAGGTTTCATTGCATGCATCTGACAGGTACTTACAGACTCGATGCCGTTTCGAAATTGGCAGCGACCGAGAATCGTTTATATTACTCAAATACCGGAGGTAATGATGTCTAACACTAAAAAAGCAGGCCTTGCGGCCCTCGCGGTACTGATATTGTCGCCGATGGCAATAGCCACGCCCGGCGACACGGTGAAAACCCTGCGGTCACCACACAGTTGTCCACAGGGTCTGACATACGACGGCAAGTACCTGTGGACGGCAGACCGCCGCAGCGACATGATTTACAAAGTTGACCCCAAAGACGGGGCAGTCCTTGACTCAATCCCGACGCCCGGCTACGTGCCGCGCGGCCTGACATGGGACGGCCGGCTTCTGTGGTGTATCGATGCCGAGGAAGAACGTATTTTTGCGGTCAACCCCGCGACCCGAATCGTGGAGAAAACAATTTACTGCCCGGTCTCGCGCCCGGCCGGACTTGCCTGGGACGGCGAATACCTCTGGATAGTCGATTACGGTGACGATATGATCCACCAGATCAGCACCGAAGATGGCACGACCATTGAATCCATCCCGGCCCCTTCGTCGTATCCGGGCGGCCTGACCTTTGATGGTACCTACCTGTGGGTCGGCGACCGCATCAAGAACATGATTTACATGGTCACGCCGGACAAAGGCGACGTCATTATCTGTTTCGAATCGCCCGGTCCTCATACCTGGGGATTGGCCTGGGATGGCTCTTACCTGTGGAATATCGATTACGAAACAGACCTGATTTACCAGCTGGTGGTGGACGACGGCACGCAATTTACTCGACTGGAAGAGAAGACAGAGCAGGTGGAGTTTGTCCACCAGGTCCGCAACTTCGGTCCCGGCACGGTCAAGACTCTCGACATCTACCTGGCCATTCCGAATGATTTGAACAGCCAGGAGTTGATAAAACCGGTCGTGTTCGATCCGGAGCCGAAAGATGTGCTAACCGACCGGTGGGGGCAAAAAGTGGCCCATTTTGAGTTCAAGGATGTGCCACCGACAGAATTCACCACCGTGACGATGCTGGCCTCCGCCAGGCTTTATCAGACACGTTACTTTGCGTTTCCCGACAAAGTGGGCACGCTGGCGGACATCCCCAGGGACGTCCGGGAGAAATACCTGGTCGACGACACCAAGTTCTCGCTGGAAAATCCCATCATCCAAAACGCGGTCAAGAAGGCCGTCGGAGATGAGATGAATCCATACTGGATTGCCCGCAAAATATACAACTACGTCATCGAGAATATGGAATATGAACTGGTCGGCGGCTGGAATATCGCCCCGACCGTCCTTGACCGGGGCAACGGTTCCTGCTCCGAATACAGTTTCGTTTATATCGCCATGTGCCGGGCGGCAGGGCTGCCGACTCGCTATGTCGGCTCGGTGGTTATCCGGGGTGATGATGCTTCCTATGACGACGTCTTCCATCGCTGGGTGGAAGTGTATCTGCCCAACTATGGCTGGCTGCCGGTTGACCCGTCCGGAGGCGATTCCAAGTGGCCGGCGGAGCGGGCCGACAGCTTCGGTTACCTTAACAATCGCTTCCTGATAACAACTTCCGGCGGCGGCGGCTCAGAGTATCTCGAATGGGGGTACAACGCCAATGAACGCTGGACATCCGAGGGCAGGTGCAAGGTCGTTGTAGAGAACTTCGGTGAGTGGTCACCCATAAAGACCGAATCCGAATAGGCCAGCCCAAGGAAACACAGGGACCCTGACCACAACCGGCAGGTCACGCATTACGCGTTTCTCGGCCGCAAGGCATTGCCTGATTTTCCGATGCGCCGTCGTGTAGATACGCGGTCAGAGTAGTCTTACATCATCGTATGTCTTGTCCTGTTCGCAGCGGCCAGCCTTGGCGCGGGCCGGTGAAGCCGTCCGCATCCAAAAAAAACCCCCGGACTGGCCGGGGGTTATGGAATTTCTCTAATAGCGTGAACTGTCGACTACTGAATGGTGACCAGAACGGTACTCATCACCCTGGCTTTTATGACACTTCGCGGATCGTAGCCGGCGGCGTCGACGTACTTCGTGTTCTCATGGAATAAAACCACGCCGTGTTCGCCCGGGTAGACTCCCGCGAGGTCGGTCTGGCTGAACCAGTAGTTGCCATCGTTAGCCGTCTCGATCACGACCGACGTATCGCCCACATCTGAGACCAGGACCAGGCGAACATCGCCGCTGCCGAAGCCTGCCCAGCCCACACCAAAACCGTTCTTAGAGACAGAGGCTCCGTTTGACGGCGAGGTTATGTATGTTTCGGAGTTGGGGAAATCGACCGAGTCGGTCATGGCCGGCACGGCGGTGTTGGCCATGACGTTAAAGGTATAGGTCTCGCCGAGTTGGATGAACGGCATCATCGAACCGTAGTATTCGTAACGCTTGAACTGCGTCGACCAGTCAAGCGTGTACAGATTGCAGGCCACACCGCCGGCCTGTTGGGGCTTTATCGTGTCACAGGGAGCAAAGGCGCTGTCGACGCGCGTAAGAATCATATCCATGCGGAAAAGTTCTTGCCCTACGAACATGATTGACCTGGCGATAACAAACAGGCCGAACACGCCCTGGGCCGGGGACGAAGTATCGGCCAGAACGGCCGAGTCCCGAGCAACTTAACGAAATAGTCGTTTTCCCCTGACACTGTGTTTCTTTCCGTCATTACAGGTCACCAGTCAAAACCCAGAATATACACCATGATAAAATATGCGCCTACCACCAGGAAAACGACTCCCGTGAGGCGTCGAGCCCACAGCTCAAACTGTGTGAGCCTGTTGAAAACGCGGCCAACATAGCCGGCACCCAGCGAGATCAAGACGGCGAAGACCAGAACCGGCAGCGCCGTTCCCAGCCCGTACAGCGAGGGGAGAACGAGAGTCGACTCGTGTTTCACGGCCAGGGGAATGAGACTGCCAAAAAACAACGCCGCCGAAATGGGGCAGAATGAAAGGGCAAAAACAATCCCCAGCAACAACGCCCCCCAGACCCCCCACGCTTCGACGCGCTTTCGCAGTTTCTCCCCTGCTCCCGATCCACCCGCGCTCATGCGCAGCACCCGCAGCAACAATAGGCCCGCCACTACGAGGATCGGGCCTAAGAACTTGTTGATGTTCTCCTGCAGGAAATAGGACAAGTCGGGCACGGACAGCAGGCTGGCCACAATCAAAATTCCCAGCACAAGGTAGACCAGCATCCGGCCCAGCATGTACAAAAGACCGGTCAGAAGCACCATCAGGGGACTATCCACCCGTTTGCCGACGTAGGAGATTGCGGCGATATTCGTAGCCAGCGGACAGGGACTGATGGAAGTCAGGATACCCAGCCAGCAGGCACCGGCGGCGCCCAGAAGGAAAGCATCCATCAAGTTTCCCCCATATAGGCGCGCACCTCATCCTCGACGTATTTGATGAAACCCTTTTGGTCATTAAGCAGCAGCCACACCTTTTCGAGGTTTTTCCATTCCGTCTCCTTTTCCCCCACGACGCGTGTAATGATCAGCGACTTGGTATAGAGCTTGTAGTCTTCGCGGTAATGCTTGTTCTCCGGCTCGTCGGTGTTAATGACGTGCCACTCCAGCTTTCCTGACTCGAGTTCCTTGACAAAACCTTTTTCGATGGCCTCCCTCGAATAGGCTTCTATCTTTCGGCAGTTAGAGCATCGCCGCGTGCCGTGGAAGTAGTACGCCACCACTTTGTCCGCAATCCCAGCAGCTTCTCCTGCATCGGAGGAGTCTTTGACCGTCGTTGCCTGTTGGTCCACACTTTTGTCCGCCTCGGCGGCTTCCTGGGCGAGCAGGCCGCCGGAGCAGGTCATAAGAAGGACCGTGATTAAAAGGATTGGCTGTAGCTTCATTATAAACCTCTACTCTCTGATATTTCCCAAAATCGGTAATCTATAACTCTCGTCTGATATGACCCCGCTCGCAACTGATGCAATCTCAGTCAGGGTTCAGGCCAGCAATTTCTTTATCTCTTCGACGGACGGCACCTTGCCGCTGACCTTGACCTGACCATCGACCACCAGCGCCGGTGTCATCATAACCCCGAAAGACATGATCTTCTGAATGTCGGTCACCTTTTCAAACTCATGTTCGATTCCCAGAGCATAAGCCGCCTCCATGGTGGCCTGGGCGAGCTTTTCGCAGTTGGGGCAACCGGGACCGAGAACCTGGATCTTCTTCATATGATTAACTCCAGTTAAAATAGTGCTCCATAAATCAGGCCACATATGGTAGCCATTACAATAACCAGCGTAACGAACACCACTGTCTTTTTGGCGCCCATCACACTCCGGATCACGAGCATATTAGGCAGCGACAGCGCCGGTCCCGCCAGAAGCAGCGCCAGAGCCGGCCCTTTGCCCATGCCGTTGCCGATCAGTCCCTGCAGGATCGGTACCTCGGTGAGGGTGGCAAAGTACATGAACGCTCCCGCCACCGAAGCAAAGAGGTTGGCCCCAACCGAGTTGCCGCCTACCGAACGGCTGATCCATTCCGATGGGATAAGGCCTTCATGGCCGGGCCGACCCAAAAGCAACCCAGCCACCAGCACCCCGAAAAACAACAACGGCAGTATCTGCTTTGCGAAACCCCAGGTCTGGCCAAACCATTCGCCAGTTTCATCTTCGCGCGGGCCTGTTATGAAGGAAAGGCCAATCACTGCCGCTGCGAAAGGCACCAGAGGTTGCCCGGGAACGACCAGGGCTAAGATCGCAGTCACCAGCGCCACCGCGAGCACCTTCCACCATACAAGGCGAAACCACGCCACTAACATGACGGCAAAAAGTATTGCTACCAGACCCGTGATGAGCCACTTCCAGGCGTAAATGGTGTGCCAGAATCCGCCCACGGCCTCCGGTTTTCCCCAGTTGGCAAAGACTAAGATGGCCACCATCGCAGCAAAGTAGCAGCCCGTCTTCCACAAGGGGCGACTGGCAGCGGGTTCGGGCATGGCTGCCTGGGCAGCGGCTTTCTTGTTTTCTTCGCCTCGGAAAAAAACATGCATGAGAAGTCCGATGACCACACTGAACACGACGGCACCCACAGCCCGTGCAACGCCGAGCTCCATGCCCAGCACCCGGGCGGTCAGAATTATCGCGAGAACGTTTATGGCCGGGCCGGAATAAAGAAATGTCGACGCCGGGCCGAGACCGGCACCCATCGCGTAGATCCCTGCAAAAAGCGGTAGGACCGTGCACGAGCACACCGCCAGGATTGTTCCGGATACGGAGGCCACCCCATAAGCCAGGACCTTGTTAGCCCTCGCCCCCAGGTATTTCATGACCGAGGCCTTGCTCACAAATACGGCAATTGCCCCCGCAATGAAGAAAGCCGGGACCAGGCACATGAGAACATGCTCCCGGGCATACCATTTCGTAAGCTCCAGCGCCTCGGTGACAGCGGTGTCAAAACGAAGGCTGCCTACGGGCAGGTAGAAGAATATGAGAAAGACCGCCGTTATCCACACCAGCGGTTTCCACTCCGATCTCCAGTTCATGCTTGTCCGCCCATACTTCGATTGCATTTCCCGAGATCTTTAAGTCTTTCTCAGCAGTTGCATCTGTTCCTTCGCCTTTGACTCCAGGACAGCCTCGACACACCCGAAAAAGTTCAGCACGCACGGCACCCGCAAGCTGTAGTATACCTGGGCCCCTCGCTTCTCATCCTCAATAATCCCGGCTGCCTTCAATACCGACAGATGCTTGGATACGGTAGAAGTATCGGCACCCACCATCTCCGTTAGTTCCTGCACGCACCTCTCCTGTCGCGACAATTCATCGACTATAAACAGGCGTGTCGGATGCGCCATAGCCTTTATTATCTTTGCCCGGGCCTCAAAGCGGGCTCTTCTGGCAGAATTCAACAAAGCCTCCTGAATCTCTTGGTCATTTGGCAATATCGCCAAATATCTCAGAATGTCAACCCCCCTTAGGAAAATCTTGGGCCATTCTCTCAACTGGGGCCGGCCGGTTATTTTCCGGTCAATCGGTTCGCGCCGAAATAAAAGCCCCATCGCCTTTGCCTTGGGTGTGCAAGTTGACCGGCCGACACTTTGCCAGTCGATCAGGTCGGAAGCGATGCCAATAAACTTATAGATGTTTTAGAGGTAATGCTCCCGGCCTCCTTGTTAACCTGTGGCCGACTGATACAAATGCACGTCCCTCTGCGGGAACGGAATCGAGATATCCATCTCGTCAAACTTGAGCTTCACCCTCTCGGTCAGGTCAAAATAAACGTTCCAGTAATCCTCGGTCTTGACCCACGGCCGCGCCGCCAAATTGACCGAACTATCACCGAGTTCAAGCACGGCCACGACCGGAGCCGGATCCCGGAGTATTCGCTGGTCGGCGGCCAGCGTTTCCTGAAGCACTTTCTTGGCCTTCAACAGGTCGTCACCGTAGCCTATTCCGAAGACAAGATCGATGCGACGCATTTCCTTGGCGGAGTAATTCACAATATTGTCTCCGGTAATTTTGCTGTTCGGGACAATAACCATCTTGTTGTCGGGCGTTTTCAACACGGTGTTGAATATTCTTACTTCTTCGACCGACCCATTGGTGCCGCCGGCCTCGACATAATCACCCACCTTGAAAGGACGGAAAACCACAAGCAGGACACCCGAGGCGAAATTCGCCAGGGAGCCCTGCAGGGCGAAGCCGACAGCCAGACCGGCTGCACCGATTACCGCAATAAACGACGCCGTCTGCACCCCCAGCGAACCAAGGGCGGCAATGATTACGAAGGTCAAGAGACCTATCCGCGTGAGGTTCACCAGAAACCTGGTCAGGGTCTCTTCAGCATGGCCTTTCTGCAGCAGTTTCCTGATGACCTTGGTCAGAATCCCGACCACGAGTCGACCGATGATGATGATCGCAAGGGCGCCCAGAATCCTGGCACCATACAGCGCACCCCATTCCATGATTCTTTCAGTCAAATTTTCCATCAGGTTCTCCTTTCGTCATACTTGATGTGAGAGAAGTACAGTTCAATCCGGTCTATTCGGAATGAAGTCTGCTCCTCAAAATCGCACTTGCGCAAATTTCTGTGATTCGGTAAGCGGGCAGATCCCGACTCTTACCATGATATGATAATACTCTGTAATCGATTTATTAATGTATGTACTCCTTTTTTTGCAGGATCTGCGATTGCATCCGGTCGGGAAGTCAGCCAGATACCCTCATGCAAAAGGTCGTCAAACTGAGTTTGCACATATCTGGTGATTCTCGCATGTTCTTGTGGCTAAACGGGTTAACAAACCACTTGTGTTTTTCATCGAAATCGCTACCTTTGTCTGAACTGGAAGAAGGAACAAGATTCATCGGTGAACAAGAAGTTTGCTCCGTGGACCCTTTTCTACATAACTGCCCGCACACTCGCTTGGTCTGTCATCCTGCTGTCGCCGGCTTTCGCGCAGACGACCGACGTTGGTCAAAGAGAGTCCAAGGAATATAACACCCCGCTGGCCTCGTATGTGGCCGAAGACTGCCAGCGGACTCATGACGTAGGTAATCTGGTTTTCGGTATCAGCAACTTCGGACGTCTTTCGGCCGGAGCTAAACCGTATACAGACTGCTACACGGGCGCCCGAGTACCCGGGGGAGAATTTCCGAAAGGTTCCGGCAATACCTATCTTTACAAAGCTGCCTTGTGGGTCGGCGCCATCGTCGGCCGCGATACTCTCGTGTCGTGCGGATCCGAGTTCAACACTAAGGCGCTTGAGTTTCATTCCGATCAGCCTATCAGGCATCGCTCAACACTCGACCCGGCCTCTCCCGATTTCAAAGGTGCCGTCTCGGAACAGGATTTTCTCGCTGTTTACACCGACACCTTCACCTGGGGCACTCTCTACCCGGCCTTCGACCCCATCGCCAACCGTCCCCATCGACCTCTCGGCCTAGAGGTCACACAGTCATCATACCAGTGGTCGTACGAGTACGCCGGCGATTTCGGCATCATAGAGTTCGTCGTGCGAAACATCGGCGATGAATTCCTGAAGGATGTGTACCTGGGGGTGTATGTTGACGGCGACGTGCACACCGGCGGGCGCAACCCCGCCTGGAATCCGCCTCGTCCCGACGACAAAGGTGTCACCGGCGGCCGGGATGATCTGACCGGCTTTCTTTACGACTTGCCGGCTCAGTACGGTGCTTGCGAATTCCGGGACACTGTCGGCATCGCCTGGACGGTCGACGCCAGCGGCGAATACAGCTCGCTGAACGGCTTTGCGGTGCCTCACGTGACCGGCTTCCGCCTTCTGGGTGACCTGTTTCGAATCGAAAACATGTCCTACAACTGGTGGATCTGGAATTACAATCCCGCCTACGACTACGGCCCGCAGACACGGGCGAAATACCGCCCCATGGGTAACGGGCTCGGTACGCCTGTTGGAGATGTCAACAAGTATGCCATGATGAGCAACCATGAAATCGATTTCGATCAACCTTATACCTATGCCATAAGCCCCAGCAACCCTGTCTGGATTGCCTGTCCGAACATCTATAATGCCCGCGTGCTGTCGCGATCAGGCGACGCTCAGTATGTGCTGTCGGTCGGACCCTTTCAACTAACTCCCGGTGACGAGGTAACACTGCCGGTGGCTTTTGTGGCCGGTGAGGATTTCCATTATAATTGGCGCAATTACCCGATAAACCTGGGCAATAATTACTACCCCGATATCTTCATGAAACAGGTCGACCTGTCCGACCTGGCCGGCAATGCCATGGTCGCTTCCTGGATATACGACAACCCGGGCGTCGATACTGATGGCGACGGCTATTTCGGAGAGTCCCACATCTGCGTCCTGGACTCAGCTTTCGTAAATAACCACTGGGAGATCACCGCAGCTGAAACGACTTTCTACGAGGGTGACGGCATTCCCGACCTGACCGGGGCCACCCCGCCGCCGGCCCCTGACATCTGGGTCACGCCTACCGTAAGCGGGCTGCATGTCCGGTTCAACGGTTATCGTTCCGAGAACACCAGAGACCCCTTCTCCCGCATCCTGGACTTCGAAGGTTATCGAGTTTACCTGTCCCGGGATGAACGTGCCAGTAGTTACTTTATGGTCGCCTCATACGACCGGGAAAACTTCAGCAAGATGGTATATAATCCCAACCACAAACCCGCTCCCGAATTCGAGTTGCATGGCACGCCGTTCACTCCTGAGCTGTTGCGCTGCCTTTATGGTTCGGGCATTGACCCCTGTAACGACTCGTATTTTGAACCTCTGCGGTATACCGCCAGTAATCCCTATGTGGACTCGGACTACCCCGATTCCATCTTCTATTTCATTGAGCACGATTACAACAACTCTGAACTGGGATTATCCACTCCCATTCGTAAGACGTATCCACATGAACCCCGGCCGAACCCCGGCACCGAGATCACGCCGGAGCAGACGACTGAAGACGGCTACCTCAAGTATTACGAATACGAACTCGATATCGAGAACCTGCTTCCCAGTATTCCGTACTACGTCAATGTCACATCTTTTGATTTTGGTTCTCCCGAAACCGGCCTGAGACCTCTGGAGTCGTCAAAGACTCTGGGGTCGATCCGCGCCTTTGCCGCGGGCAGTGAGGAGGAGCTGTCCGGTGAACTCGGGCGGGTCTATATTTACCCTAACCCTTATCGCATCGACGATCCCTATCGCCGCAATGGTTTTGAAGGTCGGACACGTGAGGAGATGCCGGACTACCGTGTGCGGCAGATAAATTTCGCCAATCTGCCTCCCAAATGCACTATCGGTATATTCTCCCTGGACGGAGACCTGGTCCGGCGGATAGACCACGACTATGAACCGTCGGATCCCGCTGCGGCCCATGACGTCTGGGACCTTGTCACCCGTAACCGGCAGCTGGTCGTCTCCGGCCTTTATTACTGGACGGTTGAGACGGACAACGGTGAGACGCAGATGGGCAAGCTTGTCATCCTCTTTTAGACGGCAGAACAACGCCGTGGCGGTGCCCGCGCCGGCACGTGTACCATCCCGGGCAAACCCTGCCACCAGCCGTTGCAGGTATCGGCCAAAGAATTCTTGCGTCGGCGCTCAAAAGCAGTATCATTCAATATAGACGCTGTGCCCGCCATCGCCATTCGTTAGGACATATGTTTGCATTGACTGCGCGTCACAGAGTGACAGCCGGGCTGTTTGTTTTGACCGTCTTTTTCCTATCGGTCGGTCGTGCCCAGACCGATCCGGCTGCCGATAATGCCAAAAGAGATCAATCCTCTTTCGCTACAGAAACGCCGTCACTGTGCATGCGCACCCACAATGTCGGTAATCTTGTTTTCGGTATAAGCAACTTCGGCCGCATCGGTACCGGCGCCAAGCCGCTGACCGATTGTGTCCTGGGTGGGCGGGTCCCCCGGGCGGAATTTCCCAAGGGTTCCAGGACAACCTACCTGTATAAGGGTGCTCTCTGGGTAGGCGCTGTAGTCGGCCGGGATACGCTGGTCAGTTGTGGTGCCGAATTCAACTCGCGCGCGCTGGAAATGTATTCCGAGTTTCCGATTTTTGAGAGGTCGACCCTGGAACCTGAATCGCCGGCATACGAGGACGCCGTGTCCGAGCAGGATTTCATAGCCGTATACTCTGACACCTTCACCAGGGACGCCGTCTACCCGTCGTTTGACGCCATCGCTCACCGCGGTCACAAGCCTCTGGGCATCGAGGTCTTTCAATACTCCTACCAGTGGTCACACCAGTACGCGGAAGATTTCGTAATCATGGAGTTCATCATCAGAAACATCAGTTCGGATATTCTGAACGACGTTTACCTGGGCGTCTACATGGATTCCGACGTGCATGAAGGTATGGGGCAGGACCCCAGTATTCCACCGGTGCCTTGTTGCGCCAAAGGCTACACGCACGGCTATGACGATCTGACCGGCTTTCTATACGAATACCCTGCCCGCTACGGCGCCTGCGACTTCATGGATACGGTCGGTGTTGCCTGGACGGTTGACAACGAAGGTGACTACGACCGAACCTCGGGCTTCGCCGTACCCAACGTTACCGGCGTGAGAATCCTGGGGGAGATGTTCAAAAGAGAGGACGTATCGTACAACTGGTGGGTCTGGAACTACAACGGCGCCTACGACTATGGTCCGCAGAAAAGAGAAAATTTCCGTAACATGGGCAATGGCAAGGGCACCCCGTACGGTGACGTCAACAGGTACGCGATGATGAGTAACCACGAGATCGATTTCGACCAGCCATACACCGCGGCCATCCGCACGGGCAACCCGATCTGGGTGGGCGTGGGCAATGACGATCGTGCCCTGACTCTGTCGCAAGGCGGCGACGCCCAGTATGTTCTATCGGCGGGGCCGTTCCGTATGCACCCGGGAGACGAGATCACTTTTCCCATCGCCTTCGTGGCCGGTCTGGATTTCCACTACGACGCTGCGCTGTACTGGTATTTTCTGCACTGGTGGTACCGTCCGGATCTCTTTATCCAATACGCCGGCTTTTCGGACCTTGCCAGGAACGCCATGGCGGCATCCTGGATATATGACAATCCCGGCGTCGACACTGATGACGACGGTTACTGCGGCAAGTTCCACGTCTGTGCTCTCGATTCGGCCATTGTCGACGGGCAGTGGACCCTCACATATGCGGAAACCACTTTTTATGAAGGCGACGGCATTCCCGACCTGGTAGGCGCGGCGCCTCCGCCGGCCCCTCAGGTCTGGGCAAAGTCCACCTCCGAGGGTTTGCGGATCCGGTTCAACGGATATGAATCCGAAACGACCAGGGATGTCCTCTCCAACGTGATCGATTTCGAGGGCTACTACGTCTACCTGGGCCGTGATGAACGTGCGTCCAGCCTCTCGCGTGTGGCATCTTATGACAGGCACAATTACGATAAGATAGTCTTTAACGCCAATGCCCTGCCGGCGCCGCGATTTGAATTACGTGACCATCCCTTCACTCTCCAGCAATTGCGCTGCCTGTATGGAACTGGTCCTGACCCATGCCGTGACACTGCTTTCGACCCGCTGACGTATATTGTCAGCATGCCGTACGTTCATCCCCTGTTCCCCGATTCCATTTTCTATTTTGTCGATCACGATTACAACAATTCGGAGTTCGGTATAACCACTCCGATTCGCAAAGTATACCCCCACGAACCGCGGCCGAGTCCCGGAGTGGCGCTCATGCCGGACCAGTTGACGGACGAGGGCTACCCGAAATACTACGAATACGAGATGGAGATTGAGGGGCTTCTGCCCACCGTGCCATACTACGTCAACGTTACGGCTTTCGATTTCGGCTCGCCGGAATCGGGGCTGAAACCGCTGGAATCCGCCAAAACAGCCAGAACCATCAGATGCTTTGCCGGAGTCTCGGAGAACGAGACTGATGGGGACCGTCGTCGCATATACGTTTACCCCAATCCTTACCGAGGCGATGCCGACTACCGCCGTCAGGGTTTCGAAGGCCGCATGCTCGATAACCTGCCGAATGACAAAGTGCGCCAGGTCAACTTCGCCAACCTGCCGCCAAGGTGTACCATTAAGATTTTCTCACTCGACGGCGATCTCGTTCGCGAGATCAAACACCGCTATGACCCCTCTGACCCCGCCTCGAGTCACGACACCTGGAACCTGGTTTCCCGCAACCGCCAACTGGTGGTCTCCGGCCTTTATTACTGGACGGTCGAGACCGAAAACGGCGAAACCCAGATGGGCAAGCTCGTCATTATCTTTTAGTTCTCTGGCGGTCTCGCCAGCCGAAAGGGCGGCAAGTCGAAACCGGACTTTCGCCCTCCGCCAAGCGCAACTTCTACTTTGGAATGCAGAAGACTTGCCTTTACGGCGCGAATTGCTATCTTAGGTGCGCACTTTTGTAAAGGATAGCATCGTTCAGTGAAACGAAATTACGGATCGACCTCGCTTCTTGGAACGACAGCCTGCACGCTGGTCCTGGCTGTTCTGTCCCTGTCCGACGGCCTCGCTCAGTCTGATTACCGCGATTCGGCCGATAATAAAGGGGGGCCGTCGACCTCGGCGGCTGTTCTCGTCAACACCTGCATGCGCAGTCATGACGTCGGCAATCTTGTCTTCGGTATAAGCAATTTTGGTCGTATCGGCACCGGTGCCAAGCCGTTTCACGACTGTGTCGTGGGCGGCCGGGTTCCCGAGGCGGAATTCCCCAAGGGCTCTAACACGACCTACCTCTACAAGGGCGCTCTCTGGGTAGGGGCCGTGGTCGGCCGCGACACGCTGGTCAGTTGCGGGGCCGAGTTCAACACTCCGGCGATGGAGATGCATTCCGAATATCCTATTTTCGAGCGGTCCACCCTCGAGCCCGAATCGCCCGCATACAAAGACGCCGTGTCCGAACAGGATTTTATTGCGGTATACCAGGACACTTTTACCAGGGGCGCCCCCTACCCTTCTTTTGATTTTGTCGCCCACCGGCCTCACAGACCGCTTGGCATAGAAGTTTTCCAGTACTCTTACCAGTGGTCGCACCGCTACTCTGAAGATTTTGCCATCATCGAGTTCCTCATTCGTAATACCAGTTATAATGACCTCGAGGACGTCTACCTGGGCATCTACATGGATGCCGATGTCTTTCCGGGAGGGCAGAACCCCGCAATGCCGCCTGGAGAGGATATGACCAAAGGCATTACCGACGGCCGGGACGACCTGACGGGGTTTCTGTACGAATACCCGGCCATGTACGGGAACTGCGAGTTCATGGACACTGTCGGGGTCGCCTGGACGGTGGACAACGAGGGGGACTTCGACTGGGATGAGGGCTTTGCGGTGCCGAACGTAGTCGGGGTCAGAATTCTCGGTGAGAAGTTCAAGCTCGAGAACATGTCCTACAACTGGTGGGTCTGGAACTACAATAGTTCCCTGGACTATGGCCCTCAGAGACGTGAGAACTTCCGCAATATGGGCAACGGCAAGGGCACGCCAATCGGTGATGTCAACAAGTACGCCATGATGAGCAACCACGAGATTGATTTCGACCAGCCGTATACGGCCGCTGTCAATTCCGGCAACCCGGTCTGGGTGGGCATGAGCGACGAGGATCAGGCCTGGTACATGTCGATAGGCGGTGATAACCAGTACGTTTTGTCGGTGGGACCGTTCAAGCTTCGCCCCGGGGACGAGATTTTGCTGCCTATCGCCTACGTTGCGGGCGAGGACTTTCATTACGACATTGACAACTTCATGTACCATCTCATCTGGACTTACCGGCCCGACCACTTCATACGCTGGGCCGGGTTTTCCGATCTGGCGCACAACGCCATGGTGGCTTCATGGATATACGACAATCCCGGGGTCGACACCGATGACGACGGCTACCGGGGCAAGTTTCATGTCTGCGCCCTCGATTCGGCTGTCATCGACGGTGAGTGGACGGTCACTTTCGCCGAGACGACTTTTTACGAAGGGGACGGCGTTCCCGACCTGGTCGGCGCCTCACCCCCGCCCCCGCCGCACGTTCGGATAGAGCCGATCTTTTCCGGGCTGCGTGTCCGGTTTAACGGGTATGAGTCGGAAACCACCAAGGATGTACTTTCCAATGTCGTCGATTTCGAAGGTTACCATATCTATCTGGGTCGTGACGAGCGCGAGTCCAGTCTCTCGCGGATCGAATCATACGACCGGGACAACTATGACAAGATGGTGTATAACGCCAGCCGCCGTCCCGTTCCCCAGTTCGAACTGCGCGACCCGCCGTTTACGCTCGATGAGTTGCGCTGCCTGTATGGGAGCGGCCCTGACCCATGCAATGATCCGGCTTTT
>JAOUEU010000032.1 GCA_029858555.1 Candidatus Zixiibacteriota bacterium | reverse complement strand
CGAGCTGGTCAATCTCCTCATCCATCGCCCCGTCCAGGCCGTCGACCACCGAGGCCATGCCGATCACTGACGAAACCCCGACCATGACGCCGAGGATAGTCAGTCCGGCTCGCAGCTTGTTAGCCCGCAGGGATGACAGCGCCATCAATATGGCATCCTTGATCTCAACCGTAGTCAACAGCATAAAAATTTACTCGTAACTTAAAGCCTTTATAGGGTCCATACGGGCCGCCTTCATAGCCGGGTAGATACCGAAAATCAGCCCGATCCCGGTCGATATCGACAGGCCCGAAAAGATCGCCAGGAATGTCGGTGACACGTCCATGTCAATCAGCCCGATCAATGCGCTGGCGATGAGAAAGCCCAGCACAATGCCGACAATGCCCCCCGAAAGGGTCAGCATCAGCGACTCGAAGAGAAACTGCAGCAGAAGATGCTTCTGCTTGGCACCAATGGATTTCCTGATGCCGATTTCCCGGGTTCGTTCAGTCACGGACACCATCATGATGTTCATCACGACGATGCCGCCGACAACTACCGAGATAGAGGCAATTCCGACCAGGCCGAAACGGAAGATGCGGGTGATGGAATTGAGAACTTGCAGAATGGAGTCGGCCGTCAGGATGTCGAAATCGTCTTCCACGTTATAAGGGACATGGCGCTGCGCCCGGAGGACCGCCCGCACCTGGTCCATGGCATCCTCCAGGTTCTCCACCGACATCGCCTTAACGGCCAGCGACAAGCCCCGTCGCGGAAATCCAAACTGCTTTATAAAGGCCGAGAACGGAATCGTCACGAAGTTGTCCGGGTTACCGCCAAAGACCGAACCCATTTTCTTCGCGACACCTATGACCGTGTATTTCTGCGAGCCAACCTTGATGACCTTGCCCAGCGGGTCGACACCCTCGAAGAGAGTCTCCCTTACCTGATCTCCGATGAAGCAGACCCGGCGCCGATACAAATCATCCTCCGTCGAGAAAAACCTGCCAACAGCCGCCTCGACGTCGACAATATCAAGGTAGTTCGCCGTGGAGCCGCCGACCAATACCCGCCGGAGACTGTGCTCACCGTACTTGACGCTGGCGCGGCTATATGCCCGCGGGGCGACTTTATCGCACAGATCACAACCCCGCTCTATCAAATCCACCGATTCATAGCTGATCGGTTTGCGCTTGATCTTTTCACGAAACATCTCATCGGAAGTAATGATGCCGATCCGCTGGACTATGAAAGTTTCGGGGCCGAGGCGGCCGAGATCCTGCTCGACAGCCTGGGTCATGCCTTCCAGGGCCGAAATGATCGTCATAACCGAGGTCACGCCGATGATAATCCCCAGCAGGGTCAGGCTCGACCTGAGCCTGTGGGACAGCAGGGCGCTGAAGGCAATCCGTATGAGAGCCAGAGTGATCATAAACTACCCGCGGACGCCGTTACGGCGGTCTTCCGGAATGTGTTCGTCGGTGGCGATCTGTCCGTCCAGAATAGAGAGTACCCGTTGCGCGTGGCCGGCAATGGACCTCTCGTGCGTCACCGTAATAATAGTGTTTCCTTCACGGTGCAGGTCGTCCACGAGCCGCATTATCTCCTCGGACGTTTTACTGTCCAGGTTTCCGGTTGGTTCGTCGGCAAGCAGAATGGACGGATTGTTGACCAGCGCCCGGGCGATGGCGACGCGTTGCCGCTGGCCACCGGAGAGCTCGCTGGGTTTATGATACATGCGATCCGCCAGGTCCACTTTCGCCAATGCGGCGCGAGCCATCTCGCTGCGTTCTTTTGCCGGCGTCCCGTTATAGATGAGGGGCAATTCCACGTTGTGAAGCGCCGTCGCCCGCGGCAACAGGTTGAAGACCTGAAAGACGAATCCGATCTCCCGGTTACGGATATTGGCCAACTCGTCGTCATTGAGCCGGCTGACCAGGTTTCCCCTCAAGGTATATTTCCCCTGTGTGGGCGTGTCCAGGCAGCCGATAAGGTTCATCAGGGTCGACTTTCCCGATCCCGAAGGGCCCATGATAGCCACGTATTCTCCCTTTTCGATGGTCAGCGAGACTCCGCGCAGAGCGTGAACCTTCTCCGCACCCATAATATAGGTTTTCCACAAATTGTCTGTCTGAATCAGCGACATGGCTACTCTTTTCCGTCACCGAATTTTTTGGCTTCTACTTCGACATTTTCTCCGTCCCGAATGGTCCGCAAAACCCGGTAAGGTCCGGAAATAACGGAATCGCCTTTCTCGAGACCGGCGATAATCTCTACATTCTTCTGGTCGGCGATACCGGTCGTCACCTCCATGAACTTGGCTGCGCCATCGCGCACTACGAATACTCCTTTAAGCTCTTCGCGCTCTTTCTCTTCGTCGTCGACGGCAGTATCCGCCGAGTCGGTAATCTCTTCGGCCCGCAATTGCGAAGAATTGTCGCTTTCCTCTTCTTCACTCGCCGGCCGCGCCCGGCTGCGCTCCAGGGAGTCCGGATCGAACGACCGCATAATCACGGCCGCGAAAGGAACCGTCAGCACCATTTCTTTGCGCTCGGTCGTTATGTCCACATCGGCCGACATGCCGGGGCGTATATCCCGGTGCGGCTCCGTAAAGACGATTTTAACCCTGAAATTGGTCGACTGATCCTGCGTCCCTAGCCCCTGGACGACAGCCGTGTTGCCGATTTCGATTACCTTGCCGCTGAGAGTGGTGTCGGGCAGAGCATCCACCTCGATGTCGACGCTCTGGCCGAGCTTTACCTTGGCAATCTCCGTCTCGTCGACTTCGACTTCGACTTCAAAGACGCTCAAATCCGATATGGTCATGAGAGTCTTCCCCTGCGTGAAACTGGTCTGGGCGGCGGCAATCTCGCCCACCTCGCAGTCCAGGTAAGTAATGACCCCCGACATGGGTGCCACGATTTTCACTTTCCGCAGATAGTCGAGCTGTTTTTCGTAGCGCGATTCAAACTGCTGGGACAACGCCAGTGTCGCGTCATAAGTCGCTTGGGCGTTCAGGAACGCATACTTGGCGTTCTTGTACTGCGTTTCCGAAGTGAGATTGCTGCCGTAAAGTTGTTCCTGGCGTTGGTATTCCTCTTCGGCCTGCTCCAGGTTGGTCTTGGCGCCACTCAGCCGGGCATTGATCTCGCCCACCGCAAAGCGGGCCTGGTCAACGTCGGTGCGCAACTGAATGGTATCCAGTACCACCAGCATATCACCGGTGTTAACGTAATCACCCTCCTTGACCAGAAGCCTGATTATTTCACCGTTTATTTCCGACGTAATATCCACCTTGGTCTGCGGCTGGATGCGTCCGGAGGCAGTAACTTTCTCCACCAGTTCCCGCGTTTTGACCACTTCGGCCTGCACTTTGGTAGCTTTGGTAGTGTTCATAGCCAGATTAGCTACCACCAGGATAACCACAACCGCAGCTACGCCGATTATGATGAGTGCCTTTTTCTTTTTCATCACATAACACCTTATTATTAGCTAACTACATTTTCCCCATAGCGTTTTCCAGCTTGGCCACGGCGAGATTCAGGTCAAAGTCGGCACTGATGAGCGACACCTGGGCCTGTCTCCAGGACACCTGCGCGTCAAGCAGGTCAAGAATAGTGGCCGCGCCCAGATTGTATTTCTCCTGCGTTATTTTCAGATCTTCCTCGGCGGCATCCACATTCTCGCCGGCCACCGTCTTCGCATCCTTATACTGCTCAATCTCTAAATAGGCCGTTTTCACGTCCCGCGTGACGAGGTTCCTGGTGTCCGCCAGGGCCGCCCGCGAATTATTGCGGTTGACCTTGGCCACCGTAACATCGCGCTCCCTCGAAAAGCCATCAAAGATATTCATGGTAATCTGAAAGCCGATGGTGGCGTCACGCGAGGAGAAATCAAACGTCAGGGTGTCGCCTCGCGTGGCATCAGACCAGCTCAGCGAACCAAAGCCCTGCAGTTTGGGCAGATATTCCGACATCCGGGAGCGCAAAGCGTGCTTGCTGGCATCGACGTCCTTCTGCGCCGCCAGGATACTGGGCTCATACGTGAAAGCGAAGTCGAGAGCATCCTTAAGGCTGCCCTGGTATTCACGCATCAGGTAATCGCCCGAAAACTCGGCAGGCAGGTCCGGGTCGAGTCCAATCGTATAGGCCAGGGAAGATCTGGCGCTGGTAACCATATTCTGAGCCGTCAGCAGGGCCAGCTTGTCGTTGCCGAATTGCACCTTCTGCTTCAGCACATCCGACAGAGCAGCCGACCCCAGTTCATACTTCGACTGAATCAGCTTGAGCTGTTCTTCGCTGCGCTTGACCGCCTGGTCCTGAACCTTAATATTTTGCACCGACGCCAGATAAGCATAGTAGGAGAGTTTGACCGAATAAATGAGGTTCTGTTCGGATTCGATAACGTCCAGGTGCGCCTTGGCGCGGTCGGCCCGGGCCCCGGCATAGTTGAAGAAGTTGGCCAGGTCGAAAAGATCCATAGTGGCTCTCAGCTCCAGGGACTTGGTGGTCCGGTCCTGGTCGGCACTCTCGACGGTCTCGAAAGCCGGGATATAAACCAGGTCGCGGGCGGTATCGGCCCCGACCACAGCGACATTCACAAAAGAATCAACGACATGGGGCACTACCTGATCCGGTTCGATTTCCGTGGTCTTGGTCTTGGAGTAATAGTAGGATGCGCTGATACGCGGCAAAAAAGAACCTACGGCCCAGCGCTGGTTGGCCCGGGCCAGGTCCTCCGCGCCCCGCGCGGCGATAATGGACGCCCGGTTCTTCAGAGCAATTTCAATGCAGTCATCCAGTGTCAACTTTACGTCCTGAGACTGCACTGACACGCCCGGAAGCAGCAAGAGAAGAACGATGGTAGTGAGCTTGACCAGTGGGGATTTCATATCGAGTACTCCTTTACAAAAACAACTGCCTTATTGCCGTTAAACAAATATTCAGTACGGGCAGCAGTCCCATCGATAGGACCGACAACACGTAACCTTTGTTGCGAGAAAAGCCGTGGAGAATCGACAATCCGATGCCGATAACGATGATCTCCCAGATTATAAAAAGGTCGATGCGGGACAATGCGACATACAACACGTCGGACATGGCTTTCTGTGGCGCCAGGACACCAAGCGACAGAGAAACATAGGCGCTCTGCCTGGCCAGAATCAAAGGTGCGATCAACAGCTTCCCCAGACCGTAGATGAGCCCGCCGCAGAGCATGACTGACAGCACCTGCCTGAATCCCGCGCGGCCGGCCATCACCACGTTTCCCCAAAACATCGCCAGCACGGCGGCCACCAGTGGCATGACGAGATAGCCCGCAAAGACCTGTAGTGACTGTACGATCCCCATCATCCGGCGAATCTCGGCGGTGACGGGCTGCCCGGTCGCTTCGATGCGCGCCTTCGCGGCCGGATCGGACAAAACATCATCCATCATAACGTCTTTGACCAGCCAGATACCTAAAAAGATTAGAGCCGCATAGATTACGTAGGGAACCAGTATCCTGGGATTCTGACGGAACTCCTCGAATAGCGCCGCCGGCCGGTAGAAAACCCGGACTATTGTGCCCGCTGATGACCTGGGGCCGGGATTGTGTGGCGGCTTAGGATCGGTCTTTCGGGTCATTTGCGTCAATAGACCTCCCATGGTTTGAATAAACGAAAGCTAACCCAAAAAGTTTCATGGCGATAGGGCGCTCTCAGTCGTAATACTTATAATACTCAAAATAATTCGACAGGGGAACCGGAAAAGTCGCTCTCCTGCCTTTCGACAGCTCTGAAATCTCAATCCGAGACAAAGAAAGAGGCTGCACATAAAAAGGGGATATTGACCGCAATGGCCAATAACCCCTTCCCCAATCGTCGGGTGACAGAACTATCTTATTTGAACAAGGCCGCTCCGACCACAAGAGATACAATGGCCATCAGTTTGATGAGGATATTCATGGACGGGCCGGAGGTGTCCTTGAAGGGATCGCCGACGGTGTCGCCGACTACGGCTGCCTTGTGGGCGTCGGAGCCCTTGCCCCCGAGCTCGCCGCTCTCGATGAATTTCTTCGCATTGTCCCAGGCGCCGCCGGCATTTGCCATCATCAGGGCCAGCATCACGCCTGACATAGTCGCGCCCGCCAGCATCCCTCCAAGGCCCTCTTTACCAAGCAGGTAACCAATAATAATGGGCGACAGCACTGCCGTCAGTCCGGGCAGAACCATCTGCTGCAGAGCGCCGGTGGTGGCGATCTGGACACAGCGGCCCGTGTCGGGTTTGGCCTTGCCTTCCATCAAACCGGCAATCTCGCGGAACTGCCGACGCACTTCCTCGACCATTTTGGCCGCAGCTCGGCCGACTGCCGTCATGGTCAGGGCCGCTACGAAGAAAGGCAGGGCGCCGCCGATGAAGAACCCGATAACCACCCGTGGATTGAGGATGTTGATAGTTTCCAACCCGACGGCCGTAGAATACGCCGAAAACAGCGCCAGCGCGGTCAGCGCCGCCGAACCGATGGCAAAGCCCTTCCCTATGGCCGCGGTGGTGTTGCCCAGCGAATCCAGCCGGTCAGTGATCTTGCGAACGGCCGGACCCAGCCCCGACATCTCCGAGATGCCGCCGGCGTTGTCGGCGATCGGCCCGTAGGCATCCACGGACATCGTTACGCCGATGGTAGCCAGCATACCGACACCGGCGATGCCGATACCATACAGCCCGGCGAAGCTGTATCCGGTGTAGATGGCCACGCAGATGACGATAACCGGCAGGGCCACGGACTTCATACCCACGGCCAGGCCGGCAATGATGTTGGTCGCGGAACCGGTCTGAGAGGCTCGGGCAATGTCCCGAATGGGCTTTGCGGCAGTGTAGTATTCGGTCAAAAGCCCCAGGAGAATCCCGGCCAGATTCCCGGCCAGTATGGCCCAGAAGACCTTGTGATCCAGGCCCAGCTTATCTATGATGATCCAGGCCGCAACCAGCATCATCACAGCTCCGACGTAAGTTACCATCCTCAACACCGCCGCCGGGTTCATCATTGAGAAGATGTGTACGGATAAAACGCCGAGCATTGAAGCAATCGCTCCGAAAGCCACGATTAACAGTGGCAGCTGCATGTACTCCATCCGATTGGCGGCAATCAGGGCCGCTCCCGAGGTGGCGGCTATGGCAATGGTGGCGATAACCGAGCCGACGTACGACTCAAACAGGTCAGCGCCCATTCCGGCCGTATCGCCGACGTTGTCACCCACGTTGTCGGCTATCACCGCTGGGTTACGGGGATCATCCTCCGGTATGCCAGCCTCGACCTTGCCGACCAGGTCAGCGCCGACATCGGCCGCTTTGGTGAAAATGCCACCGCCGACACGGGCAAACAATGCGATGGATGAGGCCCCCATGGCAAAGCCATTGATGATCCAGGCGTGTTCCAAATCACCAAAAAAGTAGAAGACCACACCGACCCCGACCAGCCCCAGAGAGGCTACCGACATGCCCATAACGGCGCCGCCGGAAAAAGCGATCGAAAGCGCCTTCCGCTGCCCGCTGTCCCTGGCGGCTGCCGTCGTCCGCACATTCGCCCGCGTGGCCGCCTTCATGCCGAAGAACCCGGCCAGCATGGAGCAGACGGCCCCGCCGAGAAAGGCCACGCCGGTATAAAGCTCGATGCGCCAGGCAAGCAGTGCGAAGACTATGACAATGAATATGACCAGTATGGAGTATTCTCTTTTCAGAAACACCATTGCCCCGTCGTGGATCACACCGGATATCTCCTTCATCAGGTCAGTTCCGGCGGATTTACTCCTGATCCACAGGAACAGCATCAGGGCAAAAGCCAGTCCAACGACCCCAATAACCACTGACAATAAACCCGTGTCCATCAAGCAATCTCCTGTTTACTTATTATGAAATGGATAGTTACAGTCTAATCTATGCTCAAAAACAGGTCGGAATATATCTTCATACCATACCGCATGCAAGTTAAATCTATGTAATAACCGGGCTTGGAATTTGTTCCTAAAAAAAAGCCGGCATCGCGTTGATGCCGGCTTTGTGGGCATTTCAATAACTGCTTAGAAGCGCTTGATACTGGCCGTCACTCTGGGGAAACCGTGGTACGGGTCATTTGACTGCACCCACCCGCGCATAGGGATACCGACACTGGCCTGAGTGATGTCAGACCTGTTTGCCGGAAGGGGCCAGATCATTACGAACAGGGGGAAATTAGTGGTATCCGTAACAAAGTTCTCCGGTTCCAGAGTAATGAACACCGTTCCCACGTTCCCGGTTGCGTCGGGCAGCAGGTTGCCGTCAAATCCGACCGGCAGATTTTCCAGAAAATCCTCACCCGGGAACGGCGGGATGCGCTGGCTTCTTGCGTACGGGTTACTGTCGTCCGGCGCGTTGATTCTGGCGAAAGTTCCCGTCGTAATCAGGCCTCCCTCCTCGCCCGGGATCGACGTGTAGTCACCGGTCTTGTACAACCAGGCAGGGGGCGTAATCTCGCCCAGGACCGCGGGGAGTATATCCGGCGAGACAACCCAGCCCTTGTATTTCCAGCCCAGGGCGCTGTAGTCGATCAAGCCGTAGTCTTCCTGGGACCATATATCATAGGTCACACTCTGCAGAATTCCCACGCTGTATGTGAGGCGGGGTTCGTAGACAACCCACGGCGAATCGGCATCAGTGTAATAGACAAAGTCAAAGTTGACTTTTATCATCTGGATGGTGTCAAGGTTGAAGACATTGTTGGCCGAATCCTGGTCCAGGATGACATCGACGGTGTCGACACTATAATTCTCATAGCCAACGATACTGCTGGTGTCGGTCTTGCCACCGATATCATGCAGAATTACGGAGTCGAGTTTGAAGTCGGTCAGGGCAAAAGTGTCCTGCACGTTGGTCGTCTCCATCCGATAATCACAGAACCAGACTCCATGGCCGTCGTCGGCATAGCGGTCATTGTCGGAGACAGTCTCCATATTAAAGCGAGTGGTCGCGCCCCAGAGACTGTCCGCCAGGTAAAACTCCAGTTCGATGAGGTCATCCGTCGGAACCGTCACTACATCGATGAGCATGATCGGTCCGGGGTCGGTCGTATCGAAATCCAGAGTATCTATTGACACGAACAGGTGCGTATAGCTGAAAAGATCATCGTTCAAAACGAACAGGTTGGTGTCGGCCCTGGGAGTTGAGTTTTCGTCCATGAACTGCACGGTTTTATAGTTGTATCCAAACTTACCAATATAGACGGTATCCCCGGTCTCATTATTGGCCGCCCACAGGCTGTAGATCATGCCGGGAGGGTTAGTGGGCAGTCTCTCGGGACTGAGGCTGATCTCGGTCCTGAAAACGGGCGTAAAGATATCATCTGGCTGCGAACAGCCCCAGAACAGGGACACACTACATATGACAAAAGCAGTGACAAGCAGAGGCTTATAGCGCCGGAACATCAAAAGCTTCCTCCTCAATGTGTTAGCGGACATGCAAGTCTTATCCAGTACCTGTAAGTTAAGATAATAACAACATACGTAAGGTACTGTCAAGCCCTTATTTAAAAGATTTCGCCAAAGGCCGTTTACTTTTATCAGACGTCCCGCCTGTGGTATCTGTCTAAAGAAAAAGAGGTTAAAGTCGACATACTAGACTATAGCTGAGTTGTAACTTAGTTGGAGTGTTAAGCTTGAAAGTATGCCCTAACTGCAGAGCCGAAGCGGTTGACGCGGACGCCTCCTGTTGCGGCCAGTGCGGTAAGTCCTTTTCCGAACCAGATAAGGCGCAAACCGCCGATAGTTCGTCCCCGGACGACCTTGATTTTGTCGTAACAGAGGCGACAACCGACGACCGCGATTTTGTGGGCGGACAGAAAGAGTTTGCCGGATCCCGGGAAGACCTCGGTATTGAGTCAACCTCGGACCTTATGGAAAAGGAAGCACAGTCCTATTCCCCTGAGACCCCTGACAACACGGACGCCCGGGTCGATCTCGGGCCCATCGGTGACTCCTCCCCTCCGTTACCCCCACAGGCCGACATTTCTGACCAGACCCAGCCGCCGTTGCGGGAAGAAAGTACTCCGGTTGCGCCGGCCGGCGATGAATCCGCCACCGGTGAAATCAAGAGGCTGTCTCCCGAAGAAGTCAAAAATATTGAAAAAAACCTGTACGGCGAGAACAACCTTTACCTGTCAGACAAAGACAAAACCGAGCTGGCCAGAAAAATCAATGGAGTCGAAGAGCCCTTTGGCGTCGGACCCATCGAGCCGCCCAAAAAGCGTAAAGGGAACGTCCCCCCGACCTTTGAGCAGGAAGCCGCCTCTGATCTGCCGCCACCGACGATATCCAGGAGAGGGCGCGGTGTCGCTTATTACTTCAGGAACTTTATCCAGGTCACGGGAAGCCAGGAAATACTCCCCAACGATGAACTGGTCATTGGCAATCGTGCCTATGAGTTGAGACCCAAGCAGTTCAACACTAAAATCGGCATCGGCGCCGCTATCGGCCTTTTTGCGGTCATCCTGCTCTTCGTGGGGTCGCAGTTTATTTCCGACGCCGGCAGCGGCCGAGGCGAGATTATCGGCGTGGTCCTTGATGATAGCGGCCAGCCCTTCATACAGGGGGCGACTATTCGTTTGCCGGAACTCGGAAAGACCTTCCGCAGCAACCCGCAGGGTTTTTTCAGAACCGGCACCCTGCCGGAGGGCGCTCATAAACTGGAGTACGTGGTGGAAGGGAAAATTCTCGGGGATGATTATGCTACGATCTCCGGGGGCAAGGTGACATTGGTGTCACTCAGTCCGAACTCCGACCGGGCATCGTCCAAGGAAACGGCCTCGAGCGGCGGCTCTGAAAAAGACGCCTCAAGGCAGCAGAAGCTGCGCAGCCAAACGGAAACCGACACCCCGGCGCGTGCCGTTCAGACGACAGCAGCCGCCCCAACTGAGAAAAAACCTTCCGGCAGCAAGTCCCCACAGGAACCCGCCAGGGTGACTTTGAGCGCCAACGTAGATGGCGCTCGCCTGGAAATAGACGGGTCGGTGCTTGGCGCCGGCAACCTGACATACTCCAACATAGAACCCGGCAAGCGCAAATACCGGGTCAGCAAAGACGGCTATGAAACCTTTAGCGGCACCGTCAGCCTGCAACCAGGTCAGAAGAAGACCCTCAAGGTGGAGTTGTTGCCGTCCAGCACCAGGCCGTCAACCGCCGCCAAGTCTGCCGAAGACTGGTACGCGACCGGCTACGCCCTGGTCAAAGAGCAGCAGTTCAGTAAGGCTATCGAGGCCTTTTCAAAGGCGGTGGAACTGGAACCCAGCTATGCCGAAGTTTACTTCTATCGCGGGGAAGCCTATGCGAGAAACGGGGATAAGGCGGCCGCACACGATGATTTCGTACGCGCGGCAGAAATTTACCAGTTCCGCAAAGAGTACAGTTGGTCCACGACTTCTTACAACCGGGCGATTGAACTTGACGAGAAATCTGTCACGGCTCTTCTGGGCAGAGGTCGCATCCACCTCCTCAAGGGCGAGGAGCGGGCCGCCATTGCGGACTTCGAGGACGTCCTCAATACCGACAAGAAGAATGCCCGGGCCTATATGGGATTGGGAGAAGGCCGCTTCCAGCAAGGCAACTACAAAAAAGCTGAAAAATATTTCAAAGAAGCCCGGTCCCTGGACAGCAAAAACCCGCTTGTCTATCAGTGGCTGATGCTGACCTACCTGGCGCAGAATGATGAGAAAAACGTCCGAAAGAGTTTTGAAAAATTCCGAGAGTACGCCTCCGAATCTCAATATCAACAACTGCTCAAGAACGAGAAATACGCCGGCGTGCTGCAGATGGTCGACTCAGATTAGAGTACTTCAAAGATGAAAAGCAAATTGAATTGCTGGGAGTACAGAAAGTGCGGTCGCGAAAAAGGCGGCCTCATGACGGATATTCTGGGCGAGTGCCCGGTGGCCTCGGCCATGAAGTTCGATGGCCGAAATGACGGCATCGCGGCCGGCCGCGCCTGCTGGATGATTAGTGGCGGCGGTTGCAGCAAACGTCTGCGGCACAGCCGATCAAATTGCTGCGTAAACTGCGAGTTTTACCAGAGAGTCATGTTCGAACAGGAAGAAAAGGTTTCCTTTCGCTTCGCCACCGAAACCGTCTGACGACAGCCATAACGCACAAACTTGCCCCGCTGCCCCTGCCGGAGTCACGCCCGATACGCAGCATCCCTGAGGCGGGTCTTCTTGTTTTGCCTATTGCCCCACCAACAGCAATTGTCTATCTTCGGTCAAAAGACAGCAATCACTTCTTTTATCGCAGGAGGCAATATGAATGCAAGGCATCTCGCACATCTGACAGGGATTATCATCGCCCTTCTTCTGCCGGCCGCAGCTTCACTGGCCCAGGCGCCCGCAGAGCAGAAGGCGCTCCTGTACCAGGGCAAATATGTCCCGGACATCGCCACCTTTATGCAGATCGGCAACGCCACGCCGGCAGGCTATAGCTGGGACGGCCAGGACGTGTATTTCCAATCTTCCTGGCCGGGGGCCACGCAGGTGTTCCGCATCACCGGCGAGGGCTGGCCTTACCAGTTGACCACGTTTGAGGATGGCATTGATTTTTTCACGCTTAGTTATGACGGCAAAATGGCCATCGTAGGCGCATCCGCCGGCGGCTCGGAACAGTCACAGCTCTACCTGATGGATACGAAGACCGGCCGGGTACTGCAGATCACACATTTTGAAGACGTCCAAATGGGGTCGGTGCTCTGGGGGCGTGACGACAAATCGATTTTCTACCGCTCCAACCAGGAGAACGGCCGCGATTTCTTCATCTATAGAATGGACCTCACCAGCGGCGAATCCAGGAAGATCTTCGGGGATTCATCCGGTGTGCGCGGCTACAACGGCATCACCGACATCTCCCCGGACGGCACCAAACTGATTGTCTACAACTTTACGTCCAACGTGGACAACGACTTGTACCTGCTCGACCTTCCGACCGGACAGCACCAGAAGCTGAACGACGACGATCACGACGTATCTTACTTAAGCCCTACCATCATGCCCGATAACAAGACCATCTGGCTGACCTGCAACGACAACGAGGACGGTATTCAGCGCCTCGCCACGATGACGGTAGGTTCTCCCAAAGTGAATTTTGCCGCGGATAACTGGATCGACCCCAGGTGGGAGATTGACGATCTGGGCTTTTCGCGCGACTACAAATATATGGGCGCCGTAGTCAACGAAGACGGCTACACTCGTTTGAAACTGAGAGAAGTCGCCACCAAGAAAGAGCTGCCATCTCCGCCTTTGGACGGCATGATGGGCAACGGTTACAGTGACAAAAACGGCAACTTCGTCATATCTTTTAACAGCCCGACCCGGGCACCCGACGTCTGGCGCTGGAACCCCTTTACACAGGAGTTGAAGCAACTGACTTTTTCGACGTATGCCGGCATTGATCGCAGCATCTTCACCGAGCCGACGCTCGTCAAATTCAAGAGTTTCGACGACCTCGAAATTCCCGCCTTTCTGTACCTGCCGCCGGGCTACCGGAAGGGCCAGGCTATTCCATTTATAATCGACGCCCACGGCGGACCGGAAGGTCAGTTCCAGCCTTATTTTGCCCGCAACATCCAGTACCTGATGTTGAACGGTTATGGTATCCTGGCCCCCAATCCGCGCGGATCGTCGGGTTATGGGCGCGAGTACCTCAACCTTGACAATTACAAAAACCGGAAGCACTCCCTCATGGACTACCGGGCGGCGGCCCAGTGGCTGATTGACAACGGCTACTCGCGGCAGGGCATGCTGGGTATCCGGGGCGGTTCTTACGGCGGCTACGTGGTGCTGGGCATGATTACGGAGTACCCGGACCTGTTTTCTGCGGCCATTGATAATGTGGGCATTGCCAATTTCCAGACCTTTTTAGAGAACACCAGGCCCTACCGGCGCGCTCTGCGCGAGTCCGAGTACGGTCCCCTGACGGATCCCGAGTTCCTCAAAGAAATCTCTCCCATTCACAAAGCCCACCTCATCAAGACGCCGTTGCTGGTAGTGCATGGTGAAAATGACCCGCGGGTTCCTATCGGTGAAGCGCGTCAGATACTTGAAGCGGTCCACAGCAACGGTGGCGTTGTCGATTCCCTGATTTTCAGCGACGAGGGACACGGTGCGGGCAAAACGGTCAACGTCATCGCCGAGTACCGCAAGCAAGTGGAATTCTTCGACAAACATCTGAAACGCAACGAGCCCGGCAAGGCCGACTGATTGGCTGTATTCCCCACGGATTTATTCGAGCCAGGTTCCCCGGGAACCTGGCTCTTTGATTTCTCAGTCGGCCGAATTCGTCACCAGACTGCGCTGTTCATGAGAGTATTGGCGGGGGAGGCTCTTACTGGCCGATGATTTTTATTATCAGCCGTTTGCGCCGCCGGCCGTCGAATTCGGCGTAGTACACCTGCTGCCACGGGCCGAAGTCGATCCTGCCGTCGGTCACGGGCAGGACCACCTGGGAACCCACCAGCAGGTTCTTGAGGTGGGCGTCGCCGTTGTCCTCTCCCGTTCGATGGTGCCTGTAATCAGGGCCGAACGGAGCGAGCTTGTCGGCCCACTCGTCTATATCGGCAATTAAGCCGGACTCGGCGTCATTTATATAAACTCCGGCGGTGATGTGCATGGCCGAAACGAGCACCAGGCCCTCCTGAACGCCACTGTCTCGCACGGCTTCCTCCACATCGGCGGTGATATTGATATAATCCCGACGCTTCTTGGTATTGAAAGTCAGGTACTTGGTGTGGCTTTTCATAGTCTCTCCCTTATGCCCGGGGGTGCGGAACAAGGAGCTATTACACAGCCGGCCCCACGTATGGGGCCGGATGAATCGTCATACCGTCGATGGTGCCGGCGCGGCCAGGCGCATGAAGTTACGCCCGAGGCGCAGCCGACGGAGGTCCAGGCTAAAGAACGTCGACCCAGGCATCGACCGAGTATTTGTCAATCAGCTCCGCTTTGAGGGCTGCGGCCCGGGAGTTGTTCTCGAACTTGCCGACCCTTACCCGATAATACAGTTGACCCTCAAATTCAAACTGAGTCAGATAAGGTTCGTACCCCCGGTCGGCGTATACTTGTACCAGGTGTCGCGCGTAGTCCAACGACTCACAACTGGCGACCTGCACCGTGTAGCCTTCCCCCTCGACATCAACAGGCACGAACGGCGAGGGTTCCTCCCGGGGGACGGCAGCGGCATCCAGGGCCGCCCTTTCTCCGGCTGAGGACGTATCGACAGCCGCGCTATCCACTGCCGTTTCCTGCGCCATCATCTCTTGTTCGAGCTTGTCGGCTTCCTCCTGTTTCTTGGAGCAGCCGTTAACGACCAGACAGGCCAGACAAAAGACAGCTAAAAGCCTCATATATTTCATCTATTTCATCGCCTCCTCCGCTCGCGGCCATTCTTACGCAATATCCCGGTCGCGTCAGCAGTTGGATGTAACTTTCACTTACACAAGAATTATAAAGTCGGGTCGCGGCTGCTTGTCAATAAAAAAGCCGACACATTTTCAAAAATTAAATAGTTGATAAATGTATAAAACATGTATAAGATTTTGCTGCTTATGATCGGTGCTTTCGCATGTACACACAGGGCACCTCGCTGGAAATGACTCCAGTAGCAGAAAGTGACCATGATGCGGACTTATGAGAGTATTCTGGACCTGATAGGCCACACGCCTTTGATGCGTCTTAGAACCGGTATTCCCGAAAACGGTCCCAAGGCGTATGTCAAGCTGGAGTGGTTCAATCCGACCGGCTCGCTCAAAGACCGGATGGCCTACCACATCATCAGGAAGGCCCTGGATGAGGGCCGACTCAAAAGGGGCGACACGGTCATTGACAACACCTCGGGCAATACGGGTTCGGCCCTGGCCATGGTGGCCTCGGTTTTGGGGCTGAAGGCTGTTCTGACCACTCCGGAAAAGACCAGCCAGGAAAAAACCGATCTGATGAAATCCTACGGCGCCCGCGTGATTGTCACCCCGACCGACGTGCCTCATGAGCATCCCGATGGCTGCTACATGGTCGCCCGACGGCTGGCCAAGGAGAACGGCTGGTTCGATATGCAGCAGTACGATTCACAGGACAACGTCGAGGCCCATTACCTGTATACGGGTCCGGAGATCTGGCAGGATACCGGCGGCAAGATAACGCACTTCGTTTGCGGTATCGGCACCGGTGGCACTTTTTCGGGCGCGGCGCGCTACCTGAAGGAACAGAACCCGCAGATAAGGGCCATCGCCGTCGACCCGGAGGGCTCAATCTTTGCCGAGTACATCAAACATAACCGGGAGGTCGAGGGCTACGAATACAAGGTCGAGGGAATCGGCACGGATGTGATTACGCAGGCTCTTCACCCCCACCTGGTTGATGAAGTCGTCACCGTCTCCGACAACGATTCGTTTAACCGCGCCAGGCTTATTGCCAGAGATGAGGGCATATCGGGCGGCGGTTCCTCAGGCGCAGTGGCGGTGGCTATGGAACGCATAGCCGGTAAGGTGGGGCCGGAGGCTATGATTGTCGGCATTTTTGCTGATGCCGGCATAAGATACCTGAGCAAGTGTTACAACGACAAGTGGATGCGTCAGCACGGTTTTCTGGCCTCCGCTGAGAGCAAGAGGTGAACATGTCGCTCAGAGCTAATTCCTTGGCCTTATTAATTGTGTTGCTTACTCAGTCTCTGGTCGCCGCTCAGGCCAAGCTGGAATACGACGCGGTGTTCGATTTCGGGCACGTCGGCATAGACTTCAAAGTGTACCACACCTATACACTGCATAACCGCGGCAAGCGCCTGGTGAAAATCACGGGACTGAACGCCAGTTGCGATTGCACCTCGCTGACCAAGTCCGATTCCCTGATCAGGCCCCGCGATTCCGTGCTCATCCACGCGACGTTTGACTCGAAGAATTTTTACGGGCCGGTGAATAAGTCGTTCCGCATCTATACCGATGATCCGACCACACCGGAGATTCAGCTCTTTTACGTAGCAACGGTGGGACAGTGGTTCAACGGCATAAAGCCGGACCCGGTCTCCGTTCTGCTGCTGCCGGCTCACAAATCCAGGAGAGTCACAATCCCCAACCGGGCTTTCGACAAAATCACCCTGGCGGGATTTGAGACCTCGAATTCACACTTCGACATCAACGTGACCAGAGGCGAAGCCACCAAAGGCGCCAATCTTGAATTGGATGTGACTCCCAAATCAGACCTGCCAAAGGGCACATACCGATCCAGTCTTACACTCTCGGTCGGTGTTCCGGCTGAAGACGACCACATCACCCTCACCATACCGGTCAAGATTGTCCGTTACTAGCGCCCGGTCCGCAATTGTGGACAAAATCAGCATTAAAATGACTTGACTTTTCGGTCTTTTAGTCGATATTTACTACTGACGAGGGTGACTCTCTGCTGTCCCTGGGTAGTTTCCTAGCCCCCTCTACCCAACCAGAGTAGCGCCCTCTTTTTTGAGAATTTGCCATTTCGGCGACTCCCCCGGCTGTAAGAGAATACCGGACACGACCGACCACGGATGAGGCCATCCGCATACGTAGGCCGACCGTCCTGATGCCACCGGAACGCCTTTCTACCGACAAAAAAAGCCGCTCCTTCTGGAGCGGCCTATCTCGACGTCGCTTAAGACGTTATGCTTTTTCTATACAATCAACCGGACAGACCGAAACACACTGAGGCCCATCGTCCTGATCTTCGCACTCATTGCAGGTATCCGGGTTGATGACATAAATGTCACCTTCGGAGATAGATTCTGTGGGACATTCCGGCAGACAGAGACCACAAGCGGTACACTCGTCGGTTATTGACATCGCCATGACCAATTCCTCCAAAAAAGGTTCGGTTTCAAGTTGCAGCGGCAATATACACTATAAACGCGACTCAACACAACAAAATTTTTGAGCCCGGTCACGCCGGTTGCCACATGTAATATCAGCACCGCAAACAAGTTACAGAGGTGTCTGCAAAGCGCCGTGCGAGTGTTTCGGTCCCGATGCCCCTTCACGCGCGCTGAGTCAAAATAAAGCGGCCACCCTGTCAAGAGGGTGGCCGCCGAGTTATCGCGTGTATGGTCAGATTACGGATACGGACACGGTTTCGGCTGAGGGCCGGGCGGGATGCCGAACAGATACGCCAGAACGTAGGATACGTCGGACACGTTGACCTTTTCCGTAATATCACCGTTGGCGTTGCCCTCCTCCCAGCAAGGCGGAGGCGGACCTATGGGAATGCCAAACAGGAATGTCGTCAGGTACGTGACATCAGAGATGTTTACTTTGTCCAACGGATCACCATTGGCGTTACCTCTGATGTTTATGCAGCACCAGGTATCCGGGTTCTGACAGGTGCAGTCAACCGGAGGTATACCGCTGCTGTAAACGTAGGAAGTCAGGTACAGGACATCGCCCCAATCAATATCGCAGTCACCGTCGGGGTCGCCGTTAGCCAGCGGACTGGGTGCAGGGCCGACGCCGTTCATGAACGCAGTCAGGTAAATCACATCCAGGCCGTCAATGGCGCCGTCGGTGTTGGCGTCACCCGGCATCTGCTGAGCACAGGTGTCACCTTCGGCATAGATCGAGAACGCCAGATCGATCGATCGTCCGACTTGTGGATGACCTTCAGGGTACCTGAGTTCATACCACGGCAGGAGTTCCGGGTTGACCGGTTCGACTGCGTTAATCCAGCAACCATCGTCATTCCAGTGGCTTAGCGAGGTCTTCCAACCGAAGAAGGCTTCCGGATCCGCCGGATAAGCCTGGACATCAAGCCAGTAGACCACGGGCTCCTGCGCTGTGCCCTGCTGCGTGAACCACGAGGGGTCGAGATAGAAGATGTACTCGTAACACTTACTGTCGGCGTAGTCAAAGTAGCTCTGGGGTGGTTCGAACCATCCTTCAGTAAGCTCATCGGCAAACAGCTTCACATCGAAGCGCGGCTTTCCGAACCAGAGCACCGCGCCGGG
>JAOUEU010000326.1 GCA_029858555.1 Candidatus Zixiibacteriota bacterium | reverse complement strand
GCGGTGGTGGCCGGGCCGTACGCGGCCACCCTGACGGTGGACAACGGTCTCAAATCGATAATACACTTTTTCGTGTCATCATCAGACCTTCTGGCTCAATACCCGGTCACGCATCTGGCCCTGGACCGCGCGAGTTGGGAGAAGGCCGCCGAGCAGTACCCGGTGTTGCAGGAGGCAAAGTCGGTGGCCCGCTACTGGATTCGTGATTTCGAAGTCCTCATCTTCAACGTCAGCGAAATTTCGGATAATCCGGCGGCGCGCGTTTATGTACCCTCGCCGGTCGAAAAGGCTATGACCTTCTTCTATCAGAATAAGGACGACAGCGCTCTGGCCGAGTTGAGCAGAATTGGAAATGTCCGGAGATCGAAAACGGCGGGCCTTTTGCATATGCTGATAATGCAGCGGAATAACAACTCCAAGGAAGCGCTGGCCACTCTGCTGTCGCTGGCCGAGACATTTCCGACCGATTTCTTTCTCCAGTACCAGTGCGCCCAGTATATGAAAAATGTGGCTGAATACAGCAGTAACCCTGCCCTGGGGCGCCGGGCCGAAACGTTCTTCCAGAGAGCCAGTCACGCCAACCCGTTCCGCATCAAGAAAGAGGGTGGCCGCTGGGGCCTGGCCAAGTGACCTGCCACCCCGGGCCTGCAGGTTTTTTGTTGATTTTAATTGAATATCCCGGCAATGATATATCATGGCACGGAAGCAGGAGGTGGGCCAGGGACGGCTTATTGTATCTGTCATCCATTCTTCACTGGATGCGCTGGCTGATTCCCTCACGGCTCTTGAAAAAAGGTTTGGTCTGGTCCAGTACGAGACGGTCGAAATAGAGTGCAGCCAGGCGGCGGCCTACAAGGAGGAAATGGGTGAGAATCTCCAGCGCCGTTTTTTCTCGTTTGAAAGACCTGTCGAAAGGGACGCCCTCCCCCTGGTCAAGTCGGTCTGTTGCAAGGTCGAATCGCAGTTCGCCGACCGGATCGATGATTACCTTTTCCGAACGGTTAATATCGACCCCGGCATACTGACTCCCTCCAATCTCGTGATGGCGTCACACCGGGAGCACAACCATAGTGTCTATCTCGAAGACGGCGTTTTTGCCATCATCGCCTTGATCTGGGCCAGGGACAAATTCACGCGCTTGCCCTGGACCAATCTCGATTTCTGCGATGGTGACGCCATCGAATTCTTCGGCCGCGTCCGCGAGAGCTTCAATCTGCTGGAGTACAGCGAAGGTTCTCCGACCAGTCAGGTCCGGTGATGTTCCCGGCGGTGTTTTCCCGGCGCGACCGGTCGGTTTCAATATTGACTGTTAATCACACGGCCGTATTAATCAAATGACAGGAGAAAAGTGTCTAAAGAGTGCGGGCCGCCGGCCGACCGGGAAGCGGCCGCACGTGGTTGGAATAAAGGGCAGATATGGACAAATTCGTTATTAAGGGTGCAAAAGCGCTCAAGGGCGCGGTGCGGGTCGACGGCTCCAAAAATGCCGCTCTGCCTATAATTGTCGCGGCCCTGCTGATCGAGAAAGGCGAAACGGTCATCAGGAATGTCCCGCCTTTGAGGGACATCTATACGCTGGTGCAGGTCCTGGAGTACCTGGGCGCAAGAATCAGCTATGATGACAAAGCCTGCGTAATGACCGTCAACGCTGAGGACATCAACCGTCACACGGCCCCGTACGAGCTTATGCGGCAGATGCGGGCGTCGTTTCTGGTTTTGGGGCCGATTCTGTCACGCCTGGGCGAAGCCAGGATCTCTTTGCCCGGTGGCTGTGTCATTGGTCCGAGACCGGTCGACTTTCATGTCAAGGCTTTTGCCGCCATGGGTGCGAAGATCAACGAGAAGGGCGGTTATATTATTGCCCGGGGCAAACCGTTGAAGGGCGGCTCCATTTATTTCGACCGCCCCTCACATACCGGCACCGAAAACGTCCTGTTCGGAGCCGTCTTTGCCCGGGGCAAAACTCGTATCGCCAACGCCGGCTGCGACCCCGAGATTGTCGATGTGGCCCGCTTTCTGAACAAGGCCGGCGCCAGGATCATCGGTGCCGGAACGCCCAACGTTACCGTCGAACCGGTAAAAAAACTGAAAAACATCGACTATACCGTTTCCGGAGACCGTCTCGTGGCCGGTACTTTCATGATGGCGGCGGCGATAACGGGGGGGAATATAAAAGTCAGCGGCTTTGACCCCAACCACCTGACACTGGTCATGCATAAATTGACCGAGATGGGCTGCCAGATCGAAACCGGCAGGAACCAGGTGAGCGTAAAAGGACCCGGAAGACTCAAACCGATATCAGTGACGACTTTCCCTTATCCGGGATTTCCCACGGATTTACAGCCGTGCCTGATGGCGGCCGCCTGCGTCGCAGCGGGAACATCTGCCATTAAGGAGACTGTTTATAAGGATAGGTTCTCGCACACCATGGAGATGCGTCGGCTGGGAGCTGACATAAATGTTTCCGGGGATGAAGCCACCGTGCGCGGCGTGAAGCAACTCCAGGGCGCCGAAGTAATGGCCTCGGAGATTCGCGGCGGCGCCGGTATCGCTCTTGCCTGCCTGGCCGCCAGGGGTAAGTCGGAACTGCTCAGAGTCTATCATATTGACCGGGCTTATTACCGGCTCGAAGAAAAGTTGTCGTCGCTGGGGGCCGATGTAGAGAGAAGAAAGGGATAACACCGGTGGCCCGTCGGAAACCCGACCCGGCCCGGCTTTAACGCCGGCGCGGGAGCAACCCCGGCACCGAGGTCGGCCACGGCGACTCTGCTTCCTTAAAGGATGTACTGAAACATGAGAAAAACCATTGCGATTGTGCTCTTCCTGTCAGCTATCATGGCCGCGGTGTCCTCGGCGCAGGAAACATATTTTGGCAAGAACAAGGTCCGCTACAAGGACTTCGACTGGAGTTACCTGCAGACCCGCCACTTTGATATCCATTTCTACGAAGACGCCTATCCTACAGCCAAGTTCGCGGCAACCGTCCTTGAATCGTCCTACGTCGAGATCTCCCGTGAACTGGACTACAAAATCCAGCGCCGGGTGCCGGTGTTTATATACAATTCTCACAACGATTTTCAGCAGACCAACATTATAGCGGATCTCCTGCCGGAAGGTGTGGGAGGCTTCACCGAGGCCTTCAAGAACCGCATTGTCATACCTTTTGCCGGCTCTTACGAAGACTTCCGACACGTTCTCCATCACGAGTTGACCCACGCCGTCACCTATGATTTACTCTACGGCAACAACTTGTCCTCG
>JAOUEU010000031.1 GCA_029858555.1 Candidatus Zixiibacteriota bacterium | reverse complement strand
AAATACCTGGCCGGCCTGGCCGGGGCCGAGAGTGCCACCGTCGTCAACAACTGTGCGGCGGCTCTTTTTGTTATCCTGAACACGTTGGCCAACCGCAAAAAGGTCCTTGTCTCGCGCGGGGAACTGGTGCAGATCGGCGGGGGCTTCCGCATTCCCGATATCCTCAAGCGGTCCGGGGCGCGGCTCTCCGAAATCGGCACCACCAACATCACCACCATCGATGATTACCGAAACGCCATCGACCCGCAGACGGCCCTGATCCTCAAGGTGCACAAAAGTAACTTCATCCAGGCCGGTTTCTCGGAGGAAGTGCCCCTGAAAGAGCTGGTCACTCTCGGGCGCGAGCACAGCCTGCCCGTGATCAACGACCTGGGAAGCGGCGTCTTCATTAACACCCGTGACATTCTGGGATTTGCCGAACCATCCGTCCAGCAGTCAGTCCGTGCCGGCGCCGACCTGACCTGTTTCTCAGGTGACAAAATGCTGGGCGGGGTTCAGGCCGGGTTGATCGTCGGCCGTGGGGAACTGGTCCGGAAAATAAAGAAGAACCCCGTATTCCGAACCATCCGCGTCGACAAAATAGTACTCGCCATTCTGGAGCGCCTGCTTTCCATCTATCTGGATGGTTCCCACCAGAGCAACATCAAGCTCTGGGCGCTTCTGTCAGTACCCGAGGCCGAGTTGTATCGCCGGGGCAAGGCGGTCATGCAGGCACTGGGAAACCCGTCCGGCCTGTCTCTCGAGGCGACGCGGGCATACGTGGGCGGCGGTGCCCTGCCCGAGTCCGCTATTCCTTCGGTCGGCATCGTCTTCCCAAGGCCCTACAAGGCCAATACCTTGTTGGCGAAATTCCGTAAAATGCCCACGCCGATTGTCGGGCGCATCGAAGAAGATCGTTTTATCCTCGACCTGAAGGCGATCGATGAAGCCGATCTGCCCTGTCTGATCGAGTCGATAAAAACGGTCATTGGGTGACGGGCAGCATGATCACCATCGGCACAGCAGGTCACATCGATCACGGTAAATCCCGTATCGTGCTGCGGCTGACCGGCACTGACCCGGATCGTCTTCCCGAAGAAAAAGAGCGCGGCATGACGATTGACCTCGGTTTCGCCTTTTACAGGACTCCCGACGGCGAGTCGGTGGCGTTGGTCGACGTTCCCGGTCACGAGCGTTTTGTCAAAAACATGATTGCCGGTGCGGGTGGCATCGAGGCCGTGATGCTGGTGGTGGCCGCCGATGACGGCTGGATGCCCCAGAGCCAGGAGCATTTCCAGGTGGTCAGACTCCTGGGTGTCCAACAGGGATTTATTGTTATCAACAAGATTGACCTGGCCGAAAGTGACTGGCTGGAACTGCTGGAGCAGGACATCAGAGACAAGGTGAGAGGCTCTTTTCTGGAGAATGCCCCCATCTTTAGAGTCTCCGCTGCGACCGGCGCAGGAATCGACGAACTGCGCCAATTTTTAAATGAACTGCCGGGGCGGATCGGCGCCCGTGGCGATATCAACAAAGCACGGCTTTATATCGACCGCTCGTTCGTCAGGCCCGGAATAGGCGGGGTCGTCACCGGGACGCTGCGGGGCGGCAATCTGTCACTGGGCCAGACCGTCGCTGTCTGGCCGTCTGAGAAAGTGGGCAAAATACGTTCGCTGCAGTCGAATAACCAGGACGTGCAACTGGCCCAGCCCGGCCAGCGAACAGCCGTGTCCATTACCGGCGTCGATAAGGAGTACCTTCAGCGAGGCGGCGTCATCTCCGACCGACTGGATCTGTCGTATTTCCGCGAGCACCCCGTTATGGCGCTGTCCATAGAGATGATAAGTGAAGCGCCGGTGGCTCTGACTGAGGGGAGGGAGATTCTCCTGATCACCGGCACTACTGAAGTGAGCGGCACGGTGCGCCTGTTCCGGGACAAAAACCTCAAGCCGGGACAGAAGGGCATCGTCTTCTTCCGTCCGGAGGCGCCGCTTTACGCTCTCGTTGGAGACCACTTCGTGGCGCGCCTGCCGACTCCCATGGTCACGCTCGGAGGTGGTTGCATCCTTGATCACCTTGCAAACTTTCCTCGTCGCCGGCACTTTGACAGTTACGCCTATCTTGAACAGCGCGCCTCAGCGCTGCTGGACGATCTGGTCGTGTCTGAACTTCGAAAAGCCGTGATCAGACCACATGGCGACTTTCTCGGGCAGGCGGCGTATTCCGACGATGATATTCACCGGTCGGTGGCACGCCTGGAGCGCGATGGAATAATCGGTATTTTCGGAAAGTACATCATACACCGCGATGGTATCGGCCAGGCCGTTCGCGGACTCACAGCCGCGATTGACAAATTCCTTTCCGGAAAGCCGCATCTGAGGAGTCTGTCGTTTATGGAAATCGGGCGTCTGTCGCCTTACTCCGATGATACGACCAGGGTTCTGGTGGAATACATGGTTTCCCAGGGTAACATGGTTGTGATTGGCGACCGTTATAATCTCGCTGGCCGCGGCGCCGCCCTGCAGGGAGCTATCAAGCAGGCTCACGACGAGATCATGGCGGAATTGAAGGCCAATCCCTTTACTCCCCCGACGCTTGGCGGGCTCGCCGGCCGGGGGAAGAATTACAAAGAGGCCATCAAGTATATTCTTGACCAGCGCGAAGGCTGTAAGTGCGGCTCGGACTTCATCTTTCTGTCTGAAGCATGGGACAAGATTGTGGCCTTTATCCGGCAGAGGCTTGACAGCAAGGGCGAACTAATGGTTACCGAGTTGAGAGACCAATTCGCTTTCTCGAGGAAGTTCGTTATTCCCATCCTGGAGGAGACCGACCGTATCAAGCTGACCCGTCGCGAAGGCGACAAGCGAGTAAAAGGTGAGAAGTATGAAGGCTAAGTATCTTATCTGCAACACCCGCATTTACACCCAGGCCGAGGGCCTTGTCGCCAATTCCATGGCCGTCGGCAACAATCGAATTGCCGCCGTAGGCAATAATCTCGATCACGACCCGGATTTCTGGAGCTATTCAAAAATCGATCTCAAAGGGAAAGCCGTCATCCCCGGTCTGGTCGACGCCCATACGCATTTTCACTCTTTTGCGCTCTCTCTCGGGCAGTTGAAAATCGACGGTGTGGATTCTTTCGACAAATGCCTGGCCCGGATCAAGCGGTTTGCTGCCGATCTTGGAAAAAACGAGTGGGTGATAGGGCAGGGCTATTCTCTCGATGGTATGAATATGAAAGCCGAACCAGACCGTTACCTGCTCGACCGCGTCACGGGCGGTCGCCCGGCGGTAATCTATTCAAAGGACACACATACCGTCTGGATTAACAGCCGGGCGCTGGAAGTTGCCGGTATAACCGCTGATACACCCGATCCGGAAGGGGGCTGGATCGTGCATTCCGAGGACGGCAGCCCGTCCGGCATCCTGAAAGAAAAGGCCGCCTGGATGATCTCGCAGGTCATCCCCCGCCCGACAAAAGGTGCGGTAGACAAATTTTTCGGTCGAGCGCTCGACTATGCTCACCGCAAAGGCGTGACCGGAGTTCATTCGGTGGACTCTCCCGAGGCCTTTGTGTATTTCTCGGACCGCGCCGAAAAGGACAAGCTCGGCCTGCGCATCGACTACTACATGACGGCCGAGAAGCTGCCCGAATTGCTCAAAAATCGTGTCTACTACGGAACCGGCACCGAGTTTTTTCGCCTGGCCGGAATCAAGCTTTTTGCGGACGGCGCCCTGAGTAGCCGGTCGGCGCTCTGCTTTCACAAGTACCTGGGCAGCAAAGATAACTACGGCGTCGAGGTGACATCGACAGAGAAGATGAAGAAGCTCATCAGGGAGGCCTCTCGTCTTGGTCTGCCGTGCGCCATTCACGCCATCGGCGACAAAGGCGCCTGCAATGTTCTCGATGCTCTTGAAGGCGCTCCGCCGCTTGACTTCGGGGCCCGCCACCGAATCGAACATCTGCAACTGCTCCGCCGCAAAGACATTCCGCGTGTAAAACGTCTCCGTGTGGTGGCCTCGATGCAGCCATCGCACTGCCCATCAGACATCGAGAAGATTCGTCGCCACTGGGGAAGACGCGGGGCCAACGCCTTCGTTTTCCGCACCCTGATTGACAGTGGTGTCGATCTTGCCTTCGGCTCCGACTGTCCCATCGAACCGCTCGACCCGCTGGCCGGGATTGCCGCCGCTGTGCGGCGCGCGCTCCCCGGCAGCAGGGATGTCTTTTACCCGGATCAGAGAATCACGCCCGCCGAAGCGCTCTACCGGTTCACCGTCGGTCCGGCTATCGCCACCGGACAACAGCACCGGCGCGGATACCTGCTTCCAGGATACGTGGCGGACTTCGTGGTTCTTTCCGATGACCTGACCAAAACGGCGCCGGGCAGGATTTACGATATCGAAGTGCTGGCAACCTTCCTGGATGGCCGCGTCAAGTATTGCCATAGTGCTCTGAATCTCTGATTCCACGGACTCGCTCATCCCCGGTAAAGCCGGTCTATTTCCATTGACTTTGGTTTTGACATCGAGCATATTTTACATATGCACGCAAAACATAAGATATTGCTGGGGCTGCTGGCCTTTCTGTTGCTGAGCCCGGGGATCTCTTTCACCCTCAAATCGGTGCTGGCCTCCGACAGCCTCACACGGGCCGATTCGCTCGGCCCGTCGGATTCGGAACCGGCGGCGGCGGGGGAGACGCCTCTGGTTTACACTATGGTCATAGACGGCGCTATCGGCACCGTGACAAATGACCGGATTAACGAAGCCATCGAACTCGCCGAGAAGAACGATGTGGCCCTGCTGGTCATATTCATGGATACTCCGGGCGGTTTCAGCAAACCGACCTCGGCGATCTGCAAGAGTATGCTTAATTCGCGGGTTCCCGTCTGTATATATATTGCTCCGTCGGGAGCACGGGCCGGCTCGGCAGGAGTTTACATGGCCTATGCCGCTCACTTTGCCGCCATGGCTCCCTCCACCAATATTGGGGCTGCTCATCCGGTCGATGCTATGGGCAAGGAAATTGACTCGGTGATGAACGAGAAGGTCACCAATGACGCGGTGGCGCAGATTCGGGCGGCCGCCGAACGGCATGGCCGAAATGCCGACTGGGCGGAAAAGGCGGTGCGCGAGTCGGTCTCCATTACCGACAGTGTCGCCCTGGCCCTCAATGTGATTGATGTCCGCGCCAAAGACCTCAATGAACTTTTTGAAAAACTGGAGGGTCGCCAGACCGAAGTACCGTCCGGCACGGTGACTATGAAGGTGAAAGGTGCCAGAACGGAAGAGATCAAATCTTCCTGGGTGTACAAGATCCTGGAACTGATAACGACTCCGGATATCGCCTTTATTCTCTTTTCGCTGGGCGGCCTGGGTATTATTCTCGAACTGTACAACCCCGGAAGCATTTTGCCGGGAGTAGTGGGTGCGATCTCGCTGATTCTCGCCTTCTATGCCTTTCAGACGCTGCCGATAAACTACGCCGGCCTGGCCTTGATCATGCTGGGAATAATCTTATTCATAGCCGAGGTAAAAGTGATCAGTCATGGAATTTTAACAATCGGTGGAATTATATCCATGTTTTTCGGCGGCCTTATGCTGGTTGATACGGTCGATCCCAACCTGGCGGTATCCAAGTCCATTCTCATCACCGTTGTCGTCTGTGTCGGCGTCGTCGTCGCCCTGGCCGCCTGGCTGGTTATCAAGGCCGCCAGACACCAGCCCTATGTTGGGCGGGAGGGCATGATCGGCAAAACCGCCGTCGTTAAGCAGGATAACCTGGTCTACGTCAACGGTGCTTTGTGGAAGATGGAGTCCGCCGAGGACCTGGCGGTCGGTGATAAGGTCGAGATTATCTCGGTGGCCAAAATGGTTCTGAAAGTCAAGAAGTTAAATTCATAAACAGGGAGTGTGACCAAATGCAACTACCAGTCATTGCGGTAATTGTCTTCTTCGCTTTCATTATCCTCGCCAATGCTGTCAGAATCCTGAAAGAATACGAGCGGGGCGTAATCTTTCGTCTCGGACGTCTGATAGGGGCTAAGGGCCCCGGCCTGATTCTCCTGATTCCGATCGTCGATCGCATGGTCAAGGTCGACCTGCGTGTGATCACTTTCGACGTTCCATCTCAGGATGTCATTACCAAGGACAACGTCTCGGTGAAGGTCAACGCCGTGCTCTACTTCCAGGTGCTCGATCCCAACAAGGCTATCGTATCCGTGGCCAACTACTTCGAGGCCACTTCTCAGATTGCCCAGACCACGCTCCGGTCGGTGCTGGGACAGGTCGAACTTGACGACCTGCTGGCCAACCGGGAAAAGATAAATGCCAAACTGCAGCATATTATCGACGACCAGACCGAACCCTGGGGTATCAAAGTGTCCGTGGTCGAGGTCAAGAATGTCGACCTGCCACCGGAAATGATCCGGGCCATCGCGCGGCAGGCCGAGGCCGAGCGGGAGCGGCGCTCCAAGATTATCCACGCCGAGGGTGAATTCCAGGCCTCCCAAAAACTTGCCGAAGCCGGTAAAGTCATCGCCCAGGCGCCTAACGCCATGCAGCTCAGGTTCCTCCAGACGCTGGTCGAGGTCTCGGCGGAAAATAACTCAACTCTGATCTTTCCGGTCCCGATTGATCTTCTCACCTCGCTGAAGGGCTACCTCGACAGAAAGTCCGGGGAATAGACGTTGACAAGGACTGCCTGCTAGTTTATCCTTTGACCCTATCGGAAACGGTAGGGTCTTTTTTGTGGGTAGCATGAAACCAAAACGCACCGATTACTTAAGCTGGGAAGAGTACTTCATGGCTATTGCCCAGCTCTCCGCCCAGCGCTCCAAGGACCCGGGCACCCAGGTGGGCGCTTGTATCGTCAACTCCAAAAAGCGCATCATCGGCATCGGCTACAACGGCTTCCCGACCGGGTGTTCCGACGACGAGTTGCCCTGGGACCGCGAAGGGGACTACCTGGAGACGAAGTACCCCTATGTCTGCCACGCGGAGATGAACGCCATCACCAACTCTTCCAATAAGCCGGAACTCGACGGAGCCACGATGTATGTCTCGCTGTTCCCCTGCAACGAGTGCGCCAAGCTGATTGTCCAGGTGGGAATCCGCGAGGTGGTCTACTTGTCGGACAAGTACAATGACGACCCCATCTATGTGGCGGCTCGGCGGATATTCGATATGGCCGGAGTGAAATATCATCGAATGCAGCCTGGCCACACGATATTAACTCTTAAATTAGAATAACCTTAGCCGCATCTGCTCGAGCAATACTTTAAGTTCTTTCGGAACTCCGGGAACCTTTCCCGATAATTTGGCATTTAGGGTCTGTCGACAAGGGAACCGGCGCTCGCCGACGACGAACAGGCGCCATCTTTTTGTTGATTTTTGAAAAGAGCGGGCTAACTTAGCGCCTTTCATCCAGGGGTCGCTAATCGAAAAAACACATGGGCAGGAGAAACACAGATGACCAAGACTAAAGAGGATATCTTAAGACAGATCGATGAAGCCGGGGTGCGCTATATCCGGCTTTGCTTCACCGATATTCTCGGCAAAATCAAAGGCATGTCAATCACCCGCAGCGAAATCGAACAGGTGCTGGACGAGGGGCAGGGCTTTGACGGTTCATCAGTGGAGGGCTTCGCCCGCATCGAAGAATCCGACCTGATGGCCATTCCCGACCCGGTGACGTTCCGCATCATACCGTGGGAAATCGCGGGGGAGAAGGTGGCCATGATGTTCTGTGATATCCAGCATCCCGACGGCCGGCCCTACGAAGGCGACCCGCGCTGGGTCCTCAAGCGCAACCTCAACAAGCTGAAAGAGAAGGGCTGGACCGCCTATATCGGGCCCGAAATGGAGTATTTCTATTTCCGAAGCGACCAGGAAACCGAGATTCTCGACCAGTCCGGGTATTTCGATTTCGAGACCGTCGACATCGGCACCCAGCTTCGCAAGCGCACGGTCATTGCCCTCGAGGGCATTGACATTCCCGTCGAGTGCTCTCATCACGAGGTGGCTCCCTCACAGCATGAGATTGACCTCAAGTATCAAGAGGCCCTGGTCATGGCCGATTTTGCCCAGGTTTACCGCTTTATCGTCAAAGAGGTTGCCCAGGAGGCGGAACTCTATGCCACCTTCATGCCCAAACCGATTTTCGGCGAAAACGGCAGCGGTATGCACTGTCACATCTCGCTCTTTGAGGGTGAAAAGAACCTCTTCTTCGGTCCAAATGATGAATATAATCTGTCCAAGCTGGCCCGCCACTTCACAGCCGGCATCCTGACTCATATAAAGGAGTTCACGCTGGTGACCAACCAGTGGGTCAACTCCTACAAGCGGCTGGTGCCCGGATACGAGGCCCCGGTCTACATTAGCTGGGGCCGGCGTAACCGCTCCAGCATGGTCCGCGTCCCGGCCTACCGACTGGGGCGGGAGAAGAGCGTGCGCGTCGAACTGCGTTCACCCGACCCGGCCGCCAATCCCTACCTGGCCTTCGCTTGCATGCTGGCCGCCGGCCTGAAAGGCATTGAAGGCAAGTACAAACTGCCGCCGCCGGTCGAAGAGAATATCTTCCACATGGACAGCGACAGGAAAAATACACTGAATATCGATACCCTTCCCAATTCCCTCGAGAACGCCATCAACGAACTGGAAAAATCCGACTTTGCCCGCGAGGTTCTCGGTGACCATATCTTTGAAAAGCTGATTGCCAACAAGAGAATCGAGTGGGACCGCTACCGCATGCACGTCGGCGGTTACGAACTGGGAGAATATTTGCCGTTCCTGTAACGGCTCAGTCATTCTTTTGGCTCTGCTGGGTGGTAACAGACCCAGCCGGAAAAGGCCGGATTTGCTCCGGCCTTTTTTATCGGCACCCTACGAGAAAACCATATTGAAGCAATCCAGTATGTGACGGGTGGCACGGTGGGCAGAGACGGGGATTTCTCCCCTTGCCCGCGTGGGTCGATTGCCTATATTCTCCTCATGCCCGAATACAAGAGCCTGACCGCCGCCGAGATAGCCGCGGGCGTCAACGCCGGTAAGCTTTCCGCCGCAACGCTGACCGAAGAAGCCTTGTCCCTGGCCAAAACCGAGGGCAAGCGTCTTAACGCTTTTATTACTCTCTGCGAAGAGAAAGCCCTCAAGCAGGCACAGGCAATCGACCGGGAAGTCAGAGAGGGAGGAGCGGCGCCCCGCATTCTGGCGGGAGTTCCGGTGGCCCTGAAAGACAACATCTGCTACACCGATTACGAAACCACCTGCGGCTCCCACATTCTCGATAAGTTTATCCCGCCCTATGATGCCACCTGTGTCACGCGACTTATCGAAGCCGGGGCGGTCATCATCGGCAAGACCAATATGGATGAATTCGGCATGGGGTCCTCGAACGAGAACTCATATTTTGGCCCGGTCAAAAACCCGGTCAACCACGAACTGGTCCCCGGCGGGTCCTCGGGCGGCTCGGCTGCTGCCGTGGCGCAGGGGATAGTGCCCATCGCTTACGGCTCCGACACGGGCGGTTCGATTCGCCAGCCGGCCGCCTTCTGCGGCGTGTACGGTCTCAAGCCTACCTACGGCAGTGTATCCCGGTATGGTCTGGTAGCGTTCGGCTCTTCGCTGGATCAGATCGGACCGCTGGCCCGCAACGCCAGAGACCTGGCCTTGGGCTATCAGGCGATCTGCGGCCGAGATGACCATGACGCCACGTCGGCAGACTGTGGCCATCCCGATGACACGGTGGAAATCAAGACTGGCCGGAAATTCAAAATCGGCATCCCGGCGGAATACTTCGCGGAGGGGCTCGACCCGGAAGTGGAAACAGTGGTGAGAGACGTTATCGAACTTCTGGAAAAGGCCGGGCAGACGTTCACTGATATCTCGCTTCCCCTGACCGATAAGGCTATCGCCGCCTACTATATCGTAGCCAACGCCGAGGCCTCGTCCAACCTCGCGCGCTACGACGGTGTCAGGTACGGCCTGAGAGAAGGCGGAGATGGCGAGCTGGCCGATATGTATGCAGCGACCCGCACGGCCGGGTTCGGCGATGAAGTCAAGCGCCGTATCATGCTCGGCACCTATGCGCTTTCAGCTGGCTACTATGACGCCTACTACCTGAAGGCATCCCGGGTGCGCGAGTTAATCCGGCGCGATTTCCGGAAAGCCTTTGAGAAGGTCGACCTCATCATCACGCCCACGACGCCGACCCTGGCCTTCAGGCTGGGCGAGAAGATCGACGACCCGCTGGCCATGTATCTCTCCGATGTCTATACCGTGCCGGTTAACCTGGCCGGCATCCCCGCCATATCGGTACCCGGCGGTCACTCCTCCGATGGCCGGCCTGTCGGAGTGCAATTCACCGCGCCGCGTTTTGACGAACTGGCATTGTTTCAGATGGCTCTCTGTCTCGAAAGGAATGATTAGGCATGCCATATGCTTTAGTTCAGCAACCAGACGCAAGTCACCGCCTTTTCTATCTGGATATGTTTACCGAGAACACGACACGGCCGCCGGTGATCTTTCTGCACGGTTTCACGCTGGATCACCGCATGTGGGTGGCCAACGCTCACTTCTTCCGGGACTATTACCGTGTGCTCCTGCTCGATGCCAAAGGACACGGTTTGTCGGACTCGCCCGGGACGGGTTACAGCCGGGCCGACCGAGTTGAGGACTTGCGGGCTTATATGGACGCTCTCCGACTCGATAAAGCCCACGTCGTGGGGCTTTCTATGGGTGGCTCAACGGCCATCGGGTTGGCGCTTGACCATCAGGACCGGCTGGCCTCGCTGACCCTGGTCGATACCGGGGCGGCCGGTTTCAGTGCGGGTGTGAAAATCGAAAGGATCGACCGTCTGGTAAGGGAGAAAGGTCTTGAAGCCGCCCGCAGGAAATGGATGGACGGCGCCCTTGTATGGTACAAAAAGGACAAAGAGCACATCCGGGCCCTCATGCACACCATGATAACGGAACACTCGGGAGCTGTCTGGCTGGACCCGCAGCGCGGGCGTTATCCGCGAGAGAACGATCTCGAGCGCGTCCACGAGATAAAAGTCCCGACCATGATATTCGTCGGCGAACTTGACCGCATTTTCCTGCCCCTGGCCGAAAAGCTTCACGAGAGGATTTCCGGCAGCAGGCTGAGCATTTTCGAAGGGGTTGGTCACATGTTAAACCTCGAGGCGCCAGAGAAGTTCAATCGAGAACTTAAAGTGTTTCTTGAAGGTGCCGCCGGGTCCGAGTGAGCGAAGGTCGCCCGGCAGGAGTTTGACATACGTTCGTTTTGGCGTATATTCGAAGTCTCGAAATGACGTGGTGGAATTCATCATCAAAGAGGATGATCTCTTTTGGCCGTGTATGATGGCTACGAGGCAGTGATTGGACTTGAGGTCCACGCCCAGTTGCAGACCGCCAGCAAGATATTCTGCGCTTGCCGGGTCGAATACGGTGAGCCGCCCAATGTCCTGACCTGCCCGACATGTCTGGGTCTGCCCGGCGCCTTGCCGGTGCTCAACAAAAAGGCCGTCGATTATGCTCTGCGACTCATCATGGCTGTCGGCGGCGCGGTCAACAAGCGCTCGGTATTTGCCCGTAAAAACTACTTCTACCCCGACCTTCCCAAGGGTTACCAGATATCGCAGTATGAACGGCCTTTGGGTCAGGGCGGCGCCGTGGAATTTGACCTTCCGGGCGGCGGCCGCGGCCGCTGCGGTATCAACCGGGTGCACCTTGAGGAGGATGCCGGTAAATCACTTCACCCCGACGGTGGCGAGAAGTACACGCGGATCGATTTGAACCGCTGCGGGGCGGCCCTGGTTGAGATAGTCACTGAACCGGAAATCGCCAGTCCCGAAGAAGCCTACGGCTACCTGCAGAGCCTCAAACTGATTCTTCAGTATCTACGGATATGTTCGGGCGACATGGAAAAAGGTCACCTCCGCTGCGACGCCAACGTGTCTGTACGTCCGGCCGGTCAGACCGCGTTCGGCACGCGCACGGAAGTCAAAAATATGAATTCGTTCAAAGCCGTGCAGAGGGCTTTGAGATTTGAAATTCAAAGGCAAATCAGACTGCTCCGGTCCGGCGGTAAGGTTTCCCAGGCGACTTTGCTGTGGGATGAAAAACAAGAGGTCGCGGTCGAAATGCGGGGGAAGGAAGAATCCGAGGACTACCGTTACTTCCCCGAACCGGATTTGGTCAGCCTGAACGTAACGGACGACTGGATCAACCACATCCGGGACCGCCTGCCGGAATTGCCCGACGCCAGGACCCGGCGGCTGGTGCGCCAGTATCAGATACGTGACTACGATGCCTCAGTCCTGTGTGCCGACTGCGGCCTTGCCGATTATTTCGAACAGGTCATGAAGACCTATGATGATGCGCAGGTCGCCGCCAACTGGATTCAGACCGAGGTCCTCGCTCTTATTGGCGAAACGGGCGTTCGCATCGGTGACTTCTGTGTCCGCCCGGCGATGTTGGCCGAACTGCTGGGAATGGTGTCGTCCGGCGAGATATCGGGCAGGATAGGCAAAACTGTTCTGGCCGAGATGCACCGAACCGGCCGGACGGCTTCGGCAATCATCAAAGATAAGGGACTGGCGCTGATCTCTGACCCGGCCCGGCTTAGCCAGGTAATTGATGATGTCCTCCGGACACATACCGACAGCGTGGCCGCGTACAGGGGAGGTAAACTCGAACTGTTTGGCTTCTTTGTCGGGCAGGTAATGAAGGCCACCCGTGGTCAGGCTGATCCCGTGGTTGTCAACGACCTCCTCAAACAAAAACTGGAGACGTAGACTATGATGACACAAGAGACGGCCCGGATCGCTGTATTCCTCTCCGGTGCGGGATCGAATCTGAAGGCTCTGATCGACGCCTCGAAATGCGGCATTCTCTCGGGGAAAATCGTCCTGGTGGTTTCCAACCGCGCCCAGGCCTTCGGTCTGACGATCGCCGGCGAAGAAGGCATCGAAACATTCGTCTTCAAGGAGAAAAGATACGACTCACCCGAAGAGGCGAGTGCGGACCTGCTGGCTCGTTTGCAGCAGCGGCGCATTGACTATATCGCGCTGTCCGGCTACCTGCGGTTGCTCCCGGCCGAGGTTGTCCGGACCTTTCGAAACCGTATTGTCAATATCCATCCGGCTCTGCTGCCGAAATACGGCGGCAAAGGGATGTATGGCCATTTCGTCCATGAGGCCGTGATTGCCAGCGGCGATAAGGAGTCAGGAGTCAGCGTCCACCTCGTGAATGAAGTATACGATGACGGCCCGGTGCTGGAACAGGTTCGTGTGCCGGTTCTGCCCGATGATACACCGGATACCCTGGCGGCGCGCGTATTGAAGCAGGAACATAAGTTCTACGCCAGAGTACTGAACAAGTTAATAAAGGGGAAGTATCAATTAGATCATGAATAACAAAGTCGTTTTGACCACCGCCATCAAGGAATATCCGCTCATGACGCGCGGCAAGGTGCGGGATATCTACGATATGGGCGACTCGCTTCTTTTTGTTGCCACCGACCGCATCTCCGCCTTCGACGTTGTCATGCCCAACGGAATTCCGGGCAAGGGCCGGGTCCTGACCGCCATGTCCCTGTTCTGGTTCGATTTTCTCAAGGATATCGTCGATAACCATCTGGTGACCGCCGACATCGATGAGTACCCGCACGACCTGGCCGCCTACCGTGACGTGTTGGATGGGCGATCGATGATCGTTGTCAAAGCCCGGCGTGTCGACGTCGAGTGCATCGTCCGCGGGTACATATCGGGGACCATGTGGCGCGAGCTTCAGGCGGCCCGCCGGCAGGGCGCCAACACCGTCCACGGCTTCGAGTTCTCTCCTGACCTGCAGGAATCCGAAAAACTGCCCACACCGCTTTTCACGCCGTCGTCCAAGAATGACGAAGGTCATGATGAGAATATCAGCCTGGACCGGATGGTGGACCTCGTGGGGCAGGAGACCGCCGCCTTGTGCAGCCGGAAATCCTTGGCTATCTATGAGAAAGCGGCTGACTATGCACTGACCAAAGGAATCATCATCGCCGACACCAAGTTCGAATTCGGATTCAGGGACGGCCGGCTGATTCTGATAGACGAAGTGCTGTCACCGGATTCGAGTCGCTTCTGGCCGGTCGCGCAGTATCAAATCGGACGGGGCCAGCCGTCGTTTGACAAACAGCCTATACGCGATTACCTTGACGCCACGCATTGGGACAAGAAACCCCCCGCGCCGCCTCTTCCGGACGATGTCGTCCAGGCGTCGGCCAGGCGGTATCGTGAAGCCCAGAGACTTTTGACCGGAGAGTAGATATGTCGGATAGATGCAAGATAAAGCGAGCCATTCTGTCGGTATCGGACAAGTCCGGTATCGAGGAACTGGCGGTCGAACTTCATCAACTGGGAATCGAAATCATCTCCACCGGCGGGACGCTGAAGCGCCTTAAAGACGCCGGCATCCCGGCGATATCCATATCCACCTTCACCGGCGAACCGGAGATTATGGGCGGGCGGGTGAAAACGCTGCATCCGAGAGTCTATGCCGGCCTGCTGTGGCGGCGCGAGAACGCCGACGACGAGCAACTTATGAGCGAGATGGATTATCGCTCCATCGACCTGGTGGTCGTCAATCTCTACCCGTTTCAGGAAACGGTGGCCAAAAAGGACGCCACCGATGCCGACATCATCGAGAATATCGATATCGGTGGACCCTCCATGATTCGGGGTGCCTCCAAAAACCATGCGAGTGTCACGGTCGTGGTCGACCCGACTGATTACAAAAAGCTGGTGGAACAACTGAAAAACAACGATGGCACCACCGACCTGGAATTCAGGAAGGCATGCGCCCGCAAGGCCTTTGCCCTCACGTCTCAATACGATGCCGCCATCGCGGACTATTTCGTCCGCGGCCCGGAGGGCAGGCCCGGCATCTTCCCGGAGCAGTTGAACCTGAGCTTTTCCCACGTCACCGGGCTGCGCTACGGCGAGAACCCCCACCAGCAGGCAGCCCTCTATTCTCGCGACGGCTATCGCGCACCTTCACTGATAAGGGCGGAGGTTCATTCGGGGAAGGAACTCTCGTTCAACAACTACACCGATCTCGACGCCGTTCTGGATATGCTGCTGGATTTCTCCGAGCCGTTTGCCTGTGTCGTCAAGCATGCCAATCCCTGTGGCGCCGCTGTTGGCACGTCCATCGCCGAGGCCTACCGAAAGGCCTACGACAGCGACCCGCTGTCCGCCTATGGCTCTATCATCGGGCTCAATCACGAGGTTGACCTGGAATGTGCCAAACTCCTGCGCGAGACGCCGTTTGTCGAGTGCATCCTGGCTCCCTCTTACGGTGGCGAAGCGTTGAAACTTCTCCAGCGAAAGAAAAGCCGTCGCATTTTGTCGCTGCCCGCTATTGTCAACGGAAGGACCCGGGGCCTGATGACCTTTAAGCAGATTCACGGCGGTCTGGTGTATCAAACGGCTGACGATACCAATCTGGACGAGACGGCTCTGAAGATGGTGACCCGGCGTTCCCCGACCGACGCCGAAATGAAGGATCTGCTCTTTGGATGGAAGGTAGCCAAGCACACGCGCTCAAACGCCATCGTTCTGGCCAAGGACGGAGCTACCGTCGGTATTGGCATGGGGCAGACCTCGCGTGTCGATGCCGGCTTCCTGGCCGTGAAACGGGCCGGCGAACGGGCCAGGGGGGCCGTGATGGCTTCCGACGCCTTCTTCCCGATGCCTGATGGTGTCGAGGTGGGCACTGACGCCGGAGTAACGGCCATCATTCAGCCGGGCGGCTCCAAAGGTGATGACCAGGCCGTCGAGGCTGCCGACAAAGCCGGCGCTGCCATGGTTTTCACCGGCATCCGGCATTTCAAACATTAGTACATCGTCCCGAGACCAATTCCCCTGAAATAAGAAACCACCCCGGCTCTGGCCGGGGCGGTTTTGAATTTTCGCCTTATCGGTAACCGCTAAGGGCAGGCTGGCGGTGCCGGTCCCGGCGGAATGCCGAACAGCCAGGCCAGAAGGTAACTGACATCGGAAATATTCGATTTCTCGTCAGGATCGCCGTTGGCGTTGGCTTCCGGCAGGCAGGGCGGCGCCGGACCCGGCGGGATACCGAACAACCATGCCAGAAGGTAACTGACATCTGATATATTGGCCTTGTCGTCGGGATCGTTGTTGGCGTTCCCTCTGATACCGAGGCAGCAGCCGCCCCAGCTTCCGTCGAAGTACGCCGCTCTCGTGTAAGGGGTGTTCCAACTCAGATAGACGACCCCGAAGCTCCCACCACCGAGATACTCGATGGATGGTTGATTATAGTACGGCTCATGATCCGTGTATTGCTCCGGGGCCGGCCATGGCCACCCGGCGTAGTTGCGCCATGTAAAACGGCCCTGTCGCGGCGAAGTGTAATAACGCCACACGACACCTACTCCGCCGCCTTCACGGGCCGTGAGGGCCGGCTTTTCTGATAGGGCCGTGGTGTCGTCGACCGTTCCCCACAGCCAGCCGGCACCGCCGGTGTAGCTCACCTGGTATCGGCAGTGCAGAACACTCCCGGAAAACTCATGAAAGCAGTGAATGGTGTCATGGTAAGCGCCGATTGTCGTGACCTGGGGGCTGGCCCCGATAAAGAGGCGCTTGGACGGTGCCCAGCCTGAAAGACCATAGCCGTCGATGCAGAGAGAATCCTGTTTGTCAATGTAGGAGGTCCACAGCCAGTAGGAGGCGTAACCCTCGTTGAGGGAAACACCAAGCCCCTTGTCGGCATCGGTCACGTTCGTTGCCACTCCAATCCAGCTGACTGCCTCCTCGTCATCCCAGTAGAACAGGAGCCTGTCTGTCGAAGTAATCGCCAGCAAGTACAAACGATGACCGGTCACGCCGAAATCCTGATTGGAGATCAGGGACAGCTCTTCGATGTACTCCGGAAGCGTTGTCGAGAAGGCAGTGACGTACGCAAAACCACCGGTAAAATCCTCCCGGGAACCATTTGTGACATTAAAGCGAAACAGTCGGGCCACGTTTTGATCCGCGCCGTTCGTGTATGCCAGGTAAAGATGGTCGGCCACGACAGCGGCGCTGATGCTCCTGATATACCAGGGTTCTCCCCACACGTAAGTCTCCTGCCATGAGTCGCCGTGGTTGGTGGATATATATACCGCCCAGTAGTAATTGGCGCCTTGCTGGTAGAGCAGCACTGCGAAGAGATTGCCCGAGGCGCGGTAAATGTCCAGGGCGGTCTGGTAAACAGAATCTTTCGTCCCTATCCTGACGTCGGTGCCCCAGGAACTCTCCCCGGGAGCAACCGGCGATCGCCAGGCCAACCCCACCGACATCTCGTCAACATCAGCAACATCGTCCAACTCGCTGAATAGGTTCAGCGCTTGTGCAAAATGGCCCGTGTTCCACGCTTCTTCGATACTGCCGGCAATCCGCAGGGCCCGGTCGCTGGCGCCGGCGCCGAGGGCAAGCTCCAGCTCGGAGTTTGCTTTCTCGTCTATCGGCATCCGTTCCAGGTTTTTCCAGACAGGCTCAGCCGCAACCAGAGGAACGGTCGTTCGCTGACCGTCACGCTCCACCTGGTCAGCGCCGACAGTGGTCGGAACGCCTGTTTCATAGTCTATTTCACCGGCCAGGGCTGGGACTGACCATAGAATCAACGCCGCCAGAAGGACTGCAACAGAAACTGCAACGCCTCTCACAAAACACCTCCCGATAACATTAGATCTGCAATCGCTTGATAATCGATGCATCGGTGCAACCATCCGGTTCACTGCCGATGGCATAGTGACGTGCGCTCAACTCCGAGAAACAGTATGACCCTGCCAGGGTGAGTCCGGCTTATCAGTCCGGTGATCTGACTACGATGTGATTGGCCGAGACAGGTACCCTGTTCTACCCGACAACAATAATATAGTTGTTAGGCCGTGATTTACAAGGGAAAAGGTTGGTTGGCCGGATGCGGCAATGTGGCAGGAGGGGAACCTCACGGAAACCGCCCGTTGCCGTCTCTCAGCAGCGGGCGGTCCAGATCCAACGTTTTTTAAGTAACCGCCGATGTCACCACGGGCAGGGCCCGCACTCGCAACTGCTCGGCCAGATGGAAAAAAGATAACAGATCAGTATGCATACATCTGACACGTTCAACTTGCCGTCAGCATTACAGTCGGCCTCAAGCAGGCAGTAGGGAGCCGGCCCGCTTGGAATTCCAAAGAGATAGGTCAGCAGGAAACTGGCATCCGAGATGTTCGCTTTATCGTCGGGATCATTATCCATGTTGCCCCGTACGTTCTCGCAGCAGTCACAGGCGTAACCGGGCATACAGAACCGACCATCTCCCCGGTACCACTCCCCGCCGATGTTCGGGCAGTTCTTCTGGGCCCTGATCGTGCACGTGTCCGAGGCGCAGCAGGCGCCGCGAATAGTGTCCGGAAAACAGCAGGTCGGCACCGGGTACAGCTCAAACACACCTATACCTTGCTCGAAATAGAGTGCGAACATCTCCACGTCACCCTCGTCAATAGCGCAATTCCCGTTCAGGTCGGCTTCATAGCACAGTATCGGCGGCGCTTCCTCGCCGTACACAAATGCGGCCAGGTTCGTTTGGTCTTCCGCTGTCAGCGAAAGCCCATCCCCGTTCACGTCTCCTGTAGCAGCGCACTCGGCCGCAGCGAATATCGTGTCGCGCATGGTTGGGTAAAACTCGCAGTGATACGGAAATGGTCCGGGGCCGCTGCGGGCATCAAAAACCAGGTCGAATATCTCACCGAATGACTGGAGCGGGTTTGAAGCCCATTGCTTGGGCGATGAGGGATCGGAGGTCGAGGTATGCGTGCCCGTAATAAGTAACCAGCGCACGGTGTCTCCCGGATAGACTGTCGTCCCGGTTGGCGAAAAATGGAAATCCTCAATCTGGATTACGTGGATTTACGCGCGAGCGGCGGTAATGGCGGAAACGGTGAGGAAAGACAACATAAGAACTGATAAGCGTCTCATGGTCCTGCCTCTTTACCAAAGGTTTACAATACGTCGTCCTGTGGTGTGATGACAAAGGTTCCCACTCTTATTATAGATTAC
>JAOUEU010000261.1 GCA_029858555.1 Candidatus Zixiibacteriota bacterium | reverse complement strand
TCAGTCATCTCACGCGGACAGTGACCAAAAACGGCAAGTCGGCGACGATCGTCGACGATTTTTCGTTTTCATTCGAGCGGGGGCGCATCTACACCCTGCTGGGACCGTCGGGGGCGGGCAAATCCTCGCTTCTGCGCCTGGTCAACCGTCTGGACGAGGCCAGCGGCGGGACGATTCTGTTTCACGGCAAAAGCACGCTCGAGTATTCGCCGTGCGAGTTGCGCTGCAAGATCGGTTATCTTTTCCAGACGCCCTACCTGTTCGAAGGGACCGTCCGCGACAACATCCTGTACGGTTGCGGGAAGGTCAGTGACGAGCAGGTGCAGGCGCTGGCGGCCGGCGCCCATGTCGCGCAGGAGCAGATCGACGAAAGCGTGGAGAACCTGTCGGTCGGTGAAAAGCAGCGGGTGGCGCTGGCCCGCCTGCTGGCCACCAGCCCGGAGATAATCCTTCTGGATGAACCGACCTCGGCGCTCGATCCCACCCACGCCCAGGCCATCGAAGACCTCATCGCCGAGATTGTAGGCCGGCAGGGTATCACGGCGCTGATGGTCACGCACCACCCGGAACAGGCACTGCGGATGGGCGGCGAGACGCTCCTGTTGGTAAAGGGCAAGCTCGTCGAGAGCGGGTCCTCCGAAGAAGTGGTGCGCAACCCGCGGACGGAGTTGGGGCGGCTGTACAAGGAGAAAAAGCTGAAATGAGCGCGCCCGGTTTCGTTGATGTGGCCATCTCTCTTCTGCTGGTGGCGCTGGCGATTGTCATCGCCCGTTACTGGCGCATCCCCGTGGAGAAAGACATGGCGCTTGGGTCGGTGCGAGCCTTTGTGCAACTGGTGGCGGTCGGTTACGCCTTGAAGTTCATTTTCGATCTGCAGTCGATTCCTCTTATTATCATGGCCCTGCTGGTCATGATTTTGGTCGGGGCGCAGGCGGCCACGGGACGAGTCAAAAAGCTCAAACGAGTTTTCGTTCTGACGTTTACGGCCATGCTGGCCGGGTCGGTTATCACTATCGCGGTGATGCTGCTGACCCGGATTATTTCGTTCGAGGCGCGGTATGTTATTCCGCTGGGCGGGATGATTATCGGCAACGCCATGAACGCCTCGGCGCTGACCATCGACCGGCTGGCCTCGGATATCAACAACAACCGCCTGGCTATCGAGACCTCCCTGTCGCTGGGGAAAAGCTGGCGGGTGGCATCACAAAAGTATACCCGCGACGCGGCCACGACGGGGATGCTGTCGATGCTGAATTTCATGAAGACCGTCGGAATCGTGGCGTTGCCGGGGGCGATGACGGGTATGATCCTGGCCGGGGCCGAGCCGCTGGAAGCGGTGCTGTTGCAGGTGATTGTCGGGTACATGCTGCTGTCGGCCGTGACGGTGACCTCGGTAGTGGCGGTGGAGTTGACCGTCCGGCGGTTTTTCACATCCTTTCACCAGTTACGGCTGGATGCATAGGTTTCACAGCCGGTTTTTCATCACAGACCAGCATATAATGTCCGGATCGCCTGCGGGAGCTCTTCGGCGCAGGCCAGAAAGGGCTTGTGTTTTGGGGAAATCGTGCTAAATTTACCCCTGGCCCGGCGGCGGCCAAAGCTGTCTGACCGGGCCATCTGCAATTGCTGCCGTATGTTACGGAGAGGTGGCCGAGCGGTCGAAGGCGCACGCCTGGAAAGTGTGTATAGGTAACCCCTATCCAGGGTTCAAATCCCTGCCTCTCCGCCATAACAATTTCACAATTCAGTCAGTTCCACGATACGAGGTCGGCGCGAAATACCAAAAATTCGCCTAAGCCTCTGCGGACCTGTCGGATACAGGGAAATGGGTTCGTTTTCTCATTTTATTTATGCTCGATGGTGATCTGGTAGCGAATTCGTGTTTTTGTCTCTTTTTTCCCAGACATAATACTCCATAAATGGATATGTAGGATGAAACAGCGTTGATTTTGCAGGGTTTTTGCGGTATGCTCAGGGTGTGATTGGGGATGAGAGTGGATATTCTGGAGAAAGGACAGGGAGGGCGCACGTTGGGCCAAATGGGGCTCTCGGCTCAAGCAGATATACTTAAGAGGAGGAGGCCAGTTCCCACATGGAAGAATCGAATATGAGAGAGTTCCAGTCAGGAGACAAAACGCTCAAGCTCACGGCCCGGCAACGGGCCATAAGGGACTACCTTGAGAAGAAACTCCCCGGATCGGGTTCCATTTACCTTGGTGTGCTATTCGCATTGTCGGACAGCCGCAATGCCGAGTCAATCGTTCAGGCAGCCCACTCCTGCCGCGAGCTCATAATAAAGCTGCGGCCGGAGATCCCGGATGTCGCGGGGGAGGCAGCGCAGGGCGAAGCATACCTCAAAGTAGGCGAATTGTCGTCTTTCTATGAGGCTAATCCCACCGATAGAGAGCTAAGGGACAAAGTCGAGGAACTTGATAGGTGGTACAAACAAACGCAAGTTACCAGACGACAGAAACACGAAGAGTTTATCGAGCAAGCTAGTGAAAGCGGTCAACCCAATGAGAAAGACAAGAAGAGGGCCGCTAGAGAGCTACGAGATTATAAAGACTGGCTTTCAAAAATAGCTCATCATGGAGCTGAAAACGTAACAGAAAGCGATTTTAGGAAGAGGCTGCAGGGTTTTGAACAAATACTCGAACCGCTGATTGGAGATTACTACCCGGTAGAGGCCGAGGTACAGAAACTGATGATGAAGTCTGACCCGGATGAGTCCGACATGAGGAAACTCAGAAATCTCTTTCTGAAACCTGCTGCCGCCTCGTTCTTTTTTCATAATGCACAGAACTGCAGGTGGCTTCCACTACTAAAGGCAGAGGGGTACTTCACGAGTCCAACAGACATTATTACGCACGAAGATGGTACAATTTCTTGTCCTGCATGGCCTCAATCGTCAATGTTATCAAGATGTGTTGAATCTTACCCAGAATTGGTTTCCGATATAATCATCAATGTTGAGGAGACGTCAAATGCGCAAGTACATCAAGAACTAGTTGAGATCGCTCTTAAGCTGCCAATATCTTTGGTGATAGAATTCGCGAACAAGTCAAAGGAATGGATACGGGATCGTTATCATATAAGTCCATTGCTTCCAATACGTTTGGCACAGCTAGCCGCGAAACTGGCTTCTGCGGGTGAAGAAGGGGCAGGTCTAGATATGGTCGATACGCTGCTTGATGTAACTATAGACGAAGAGAAATATAGAAAGCAGACGGAGACTATCGGTTTGAGTCTGGCTCCACAGGCTGAGGCATATGCGGACGACTGGCATTATGGGGAACTACTGCAAACACTGGAAACATCTACAGACCTGAGGCGCTCGAAAGAGTACGTCCGCCGCTTGTGCTATAAACTGTCAAAAGCTATCAGAATCGAACACAAGATAAGGGGAGATGATAAGGCAGAAACTGATTCCACACATTTTGCACGTCCGGCGATTGAGAATCATGAGCAGAATAGCGGCACTGACAGGTTAAAAGATCATTTGATAACCCATATACGTGATAGGCTAGTCGAACTGGTTCGGGAAGGAGTAGCAGTAGATGAAATCATATGCTTATTACATGAATTCAAGTATCCGGTTTTCCGGCGGCTTGAGATTCATTTATTGACGGAGTTTCCCGATCAAAGCAGGAAGCATATCGAGGTCTTGCTAGGAAACAAGGCTAACTTTGAAAACGCACGCGTCCACCATGAACTGCATCGACTTCTCGAAAAAGCGTTTGGCCACGTGTCATCTGATATACGGCAAGGCTACCTTGACTGGATAACAGCCGGCCCAGACATTCAACAATATAAAGACATGGTAAGAAGCCAAACCGGTAAGGAACCAACTCAGGACGAGGCCCGAGCTTATGTGGCGCGCTGGAAACACAGAAAGTACAATCCGATAAAGGCGTATTTGAACGAACAACATTCTGTTGAATTGAAGAAACTGCAGGCGGAGTACAACACCGAAGAACATCCAGAATTTCTTTACTATAGAACAAGCTGGGCAGGCCCGACAAGCCCGGTTGATGACAAAGAACTTGGCAACCGGTCAGTACTGGAGGTATTGGCATATTTGACGGAGTGGGAACCTCCAAAAGGGCATTTCGAACCATCACCTGAAGGATTAGGTAGGTTCTTCAAGGATGACGTCGGGAATCGAGCGTTAGAATACTCGCAGATAGCAGACCGCATCGAGCCAAAACAACTGAGGCCAGTTTATCTTTATTATCTATTCATCGGGTTTAGGAAGAGCCTGAAAGACCACAAAGAGATTGACGGGTCCAGAGTTCTCAAGCTTGCGGAGCGCATTGTCTTCGCCGAACATTTGCCAGAACCGGACAAGTCACAAGATGATTTTGAAACAGGATGGCGGGGCGTCCGCAAAGAAATCGGGAGTCTGATCTCTGAAGGTTTGACTAGTGCGGATGCAATCCCGTTCAACATGAGAGAGAGAATCTGGCAGCTGGTTGAGAGGTTATGTGGAGACGAGGACCCGACAATTGAATTCGAGGCTGAGTATGGTGGTTCAAACATGAGCCCCGTCGACATGTCGATAAACACAGTCCGAGGTGAGGCAG
>JAOUEU010000030.1 GCA_029858555.1 Candidatus Zixiibacteriota bacterium | reverse complement strand
CTCTCGAGGCGGTCTATAATACGGCCAACCAACCGCCGTCCGGTAGCATCAGGCTTGATGATGAGCAGGGTTCTGTTCAACGCGTCTCCTTATCTATTCGCCGAGCAGTTTAGACATTTCACGATGGCCTATCTCGAGGGCTTTCTTGTTCTTTTCTTCAGTACCCTTCGGCGCCCTGGCCAACACGGACCGTGTCAGCGCATCCAGGCTGACTACATTGGTGGCCGCACAGATGGCTCCCAGCGCGACTACGTTGGCGACCATAATGTGCCCGACCTCCTCACGCGCCAGGCGCGTAAACGGAATGCCATAATATTTGTCAGTGGGGATCTCCGTCACCAGGCCGCTGTCGACTATAAGCGTGCCGCCTTCCTTGAGGTCCTCGTAGTACTTGTTAAGGGCTTCCTGAGTCATGGCCAGCAGGAAATCGAGCTTCATGGCCTTGGGGTAAAAAATCTCCGTGTCAGAGACCACAACGTCAGCCTTGGAGGCACCACCGCGCGCCTCGGGGCCGTACGACTGCGACTGGACGACATTCTTACCCGCGTCGCTGCCGATAGCCTCACTGATAACCACGGAGGCGAAGATCATCCCCTGTCCGCCGGATCCTGAAAGACGCATCTCAAACCGTCCCCCGGGGACGTCAATTCTATCAAGCAATTTACCAGCCATAGTTACCTCATTTCACCTTGTGGGCCTCGACGACCTTCTGGTACTCGTCACAGAATTCGGTTTTATCGACTGTATGCAGGTTGCCGATGACCAGTTTCCCCGCGAGTTCCTCGTCCGTCATTTTCTTCGCGCGAGCCACCGGGACGGCATTATCCTTGATCGACTGCAGCATCGCCACGGGATCACCCTGCCGGTTGAGACGGCCGTAATAGGTATGGCAATTGGAGATAACCTCCACCAGTGAGAAGCCGCGGTGCTCAATCGCCTGGGTAATCATCTTCTCCAGTTGAGGGACGTGGTAAACGGTAGCGCGCGCCACGAAGGTCGCCCCGGCGGCAGCGGCCAGCGCACACGGATCGAAATGTTTTTCCACATTGCCGTAGGGCGTGGTGGTGGAAAAGGCGCCGCCTGGAGTTGTCGGCGAGCCCTGACCGCCGGTCATGCCGTAGATGTAGTTGTTGATGAGGATAGCGGTAACGTCGATGTTGCGGCGGCAGGCATGGATGAAGTGGTTGCCCCCGATGGCCAGCGCATCACCATCACCGGTGATGATCACGACTTTCATGTCCGGTCGGGCAAACTTGACGCCGGTTGCAAAGGGCAAGGCTCGGCCGTGAGTGGTATGCAGGGAGTTAAAATCCAGATAGACCGGCAGGCGGCTGGTACAGCCGATCCCGGAAACGAGGGCGACTTCATCTTTGCTCAAACCCATCTTATCGATGGCGCGGATGAAGGCACCCATCACAACGCCGTTGCCGCATCCCGGACACCAGACATTGGGGAATTTCTTGACGGGACGGAGGTAATCGAGAACGACACTGGAGTTCTGTTGCACTTTTTTGTCGACGGTGGTCATTAGAGCACCTCCTCGAGCTTCGCCAGCATCTGCGCCGGTGTGAGAATTTCGCCATCGTAACGCTGCAGGGAGTGAACTTCGACGCCACCGCCAAGGACCCGTTCAATCTCATGCACGATCTGCCCCATGTTCAGCTCGCCGACAATTACCTTGCGGCATTCCCCGCAGAGCTCGCGTATCTCCTTGTCCGGAAAAGGCCAGATAGTGTACAACTGCACGGCGCCGACCTTGAATCCGGCCTGGCGGGCTATCGACGCCGCCTGAAGCGCCGCTCTGGAGACGGACCCATAGGAGATAATGGCAACTTCGGCATCATCCATCATTTCAGCGCGCAGTTTGGTGATTTCGTCAACGTAGTTTTCAATCTTGTTTTTCAGTTTGTCCAGCTTCACGAAGATTTCATCGGCGCGGTTGGTCGGAAACCCGTGGAGGTCGTGCGTGAGGCCGGTGACGTTGTACCGATACCCCTCGCCATAGGCCGGCATAGGCGAAACCAGGTTGGGCGTAATCTCAAAAGGCACAAACTCCCGGGGAGGCGCGGTCGGTTTGACACGGTTGACAATCTCATACTCACCTTCCACCGGCATACGCACCATGGCCCGGCTGTGAGCGATGACCTCGTCCAACAGGACCGTTACGGGTGTGCGAAAGCGCTCGGACAGGTTGAAGGCGCGGATAGTCTCCGTGAGAGTGTCAGTGACCGTCGACGGGGCGACGGCTATGGCAGTGTAATCCCCGTGAGTGCCCCAGCGGGCCTGCATCGTATCCGATTGGCTCACTTTGGTAGGAAGACCTGTTGACGGCCCCCCGCGCTGCACGTTGGCCACCACCAGAGGCGTCTCCGTCATATAGGCATAGCCGATATTCTCAAGCATCAGGGAATAGCCTGGACCCGAGGTGCCGGACATGGCCTTGAGGCCGGATACGGAAGCGCCGATGACGGCAGCGATGGAACCGATCTCGTCTTCCATCTGTATGAAGCGCCCACCGACCCGGGGAAGCTCCCGGGCGCAGACCTCGGCGATTTCGGTTGAGGGAGTGATTGGATAGCCGGCGAAAAAGCGCATACCGGCGTAGAGCGCCCCGTAAACGCAGGCGGCGTTTCCCTGTAAAAGTCTCAGTCTGCAATTATCCATCTATCGAACCCCGGATCATTTGTAATTGGAGGTTATTGCGAAATCCGGACAGTGGGTCCAGCAAATCGTACATTGCGTACAGTTGTCGGGTCGCGCCTGCACCGGCTTGCCATCACGGTCAGGTTCAAAAACCTGCTGGGGACACAAGGCAATACATATATTGCACGCTTTGCACCAACCCAGGTTGATGTTCAGGGGAAGAGGTCCTTTGGAGTAATCGTACTTACTTTTCGGCTTCGTCTCTTGTTCGCTCTCGCCGGTCCGCGGTGATTCGCTCATATGGTATCCTTTGCATTAACCAGTGTTATACGTCAAATGTGCGATTTTCTCACTTCTTTTTCCTGCCGGTAGATTTCTTTGCGGCCGTCCTCTTCTGGGGGGTCGTGCGGGCCGCCTTTTTGCCGGTTTTCCGGGTGGCTGCTTTCTTGGAGGTTTTCTTCTTAGCGGCCGTTTTCTTTTTGGCAGGTTTGCCAGCAGTTGCCTTCTTGGTGGTCTTGCGCGCGGCACCTTTAGTTGACTTCCCGCCGGTCTTCTTCTTTTTCTGGATAGCCTCTTTCAGGACCGCCGGTATTTCGGTGGGTGAACCGACGACCGGTATGCCAACTTTGTTCAACGCGGCTATTTTTTCCGCCGCCGTGCCCGAGCCACCGGAGATGATCGCCCCGGCATGACCCATGCGCTTTCCCGGAGGGGCCGTCTGACCGGCGATAAAGGCGACGACCGGCTTGGTCATATGCTTTTTGAAAAACGCGGCGGCTTCTTCCTCATCCGTGCCGCCGATCTCGCCGATCATGACCACCGCCCTGGTTGCACGGTCATTCTCGAAAGCATCCAGGCAGTCAATGAAGTTGGTGCCGATAACCTGGTCGCCACCGATACCGATACAGGTCGTCTGCCCCATACCGGCCAGGGTCAGGGCCCATATGGCCTCATAGGTCAGGGTGCCCGAACGGGAGACAACACCCACATTTCCCTTGATACAGATGTTACCCGGCATGATGCCGAGTTTGGACTCGCCGGGTGAGATAAGACCGGGGCAATTGGGACCGATCAGGCGCACACCATGCTCCCTGAGATAAGGGTAGATTTTCATCATATCGTTGGCCGGAACGCCTTCGGTGATGCAGACTATTACTTTGATACCGGCGTCGACCGCCTCATAAATGGCATCGATTGCAAAGGCGGGCGGAACGTAAATGACCGAAGCATTCGCATGCGTCTTCTCGACCGCCTCCTGGACAGTGTTAAATACCGGGATGTTCCCGATGGTGGTGCCACCCTTGCCGGGCGTGACACCGCCAACGACGTCGGTGCCGTACTCTTTCATCTGCTGGGCATGGAAGGAACCGTCACGACCGGTTATGCCCTGTATTATCGTCTTCGTCTTCTTATTGATGAAAATGGACATTTTCTTATCCTCTCCAGTTTCGGTTAAGCTTCGGCCCCGGCCAGCGCTATGGCTTTTTTGACAACGTCGTCAAGTGTTTCGCCGGCCGGCAGGTTGACCGATCTGAGAATTCGCGCCGCTTCCTTTTCATTGGTCCCGGTGAGGCGCACTACGACCGGGACAGAGGGTTTGAATTCCCTGAAAGCCTCCACAATACCGTTGGCCACGTCATCACAGCGCGTGATACCCCCGAAGATATTGATCAGGATCGCCTGGACATGGGGATCACCGAGGATGATTTTCATGGCCGTAACAACTTTCTTGGGATTGGACGAGCCGCCGATGTCAAGGAAGTTAGCCGGTTCGCCGCCGTAGCGCTTGACCAGATCCATGGTCGCCATAGCCAGCCCGGCCCCGTTGACGATGCAACCGATATTCCCTTCCAGCTTGACGAACGACAGGCCGCCTTCACGCGCTTCGACCTCCGCCGGGTCTTCGGCATCCAGGTCACGCATGGCGGCCACATCTTTCTGACGGAAGAGGCCGTTGTCATCGATATTGATCTTGGCATCGAGGGCGACAACATGACCACCCGGAGTGGTCACCAACGGATTGATTTCCACCAGGGAAGCGTCGACTTTCCAGAACACATCGTAGAGCTTCAGGATGATGTCGGTCGTGCTCCTGACCTGTCCGATGTCACGGTACAGCTTATAGGCCAGATTTCGAGCCTGGTACGGCCTCAGACCAAGAACCGGATCAACGTAGAGTTTGAATATTTTTTCTGGGGTCTTGCGGGCCACCTCTTCGATGTCGACGCCGCCGGCGGGCGACACCATGATTACCGGTTTCTTGGTGGCCCGGTCGAGTATGATGCCGACGTATGATTCGGAGATAATATCTTCGGCCACGGTGACAAGAACCTTTTTGACCGTAAGACCTTTGATGTCCATGCCCAGGATTTTCTGAGCCAGGACTTTGGCGGCTTCGGCATTCTCGGCATACTTGATCCCGCCCGCCTTACCGCGGCCCCCGACATGAACCTGGGCCTTGACCATAACGGGCTTGTTAAGCCGGGCGGCGATGTCGAACGTCTCCGGCGGCGTGGTGGCCACCTCGCCGGGAGGAACGGGAATACCGCCATCGGCAAAAATCTGCTTGGCCTGATACTCATGAATCTTCATAGGTCGTTTCCCTCGCTGCTTCGTATATTTGATCGTTCCTGATATACTTTTCTGGCTATGGCCTGTAGTTCCTCAACAGTGTTTCTTTCAGGATTATCCAGAACCGCCTCCATTAACTGCTCCAGGATCTCCCCTACCAGGGGGCCCGGCGCGATACCGAGCATCCGGATAAGATCCTGCCCGTCCAGCACCAGATCGGACCGCGAGAAAGGCGGTTTCCGGCCCAGTTCCGCGCGGATATCATTTTCAAAGCGATCCACATCCTCGGTGCTGCCCCCCATGCCCTGGCCGATAACGTCGGCCCGCCGCAATTGGAGAAGATCGAAAATGAGGTCAATGCCGACACGTCTGATCAGACGGCGCAGTCCCTTGTCAGTTACGTCAGTGGTGAACATATGCCGGTCGACCAGAGTGGTCACTTCGGCAATCAGCTCGTTGGAGTACCGCAGCCGCCGTAACACTTCCGCAGCGGTCCTGCCGGACGAGGCTTCGTGGCCGTAGAAGGTTGCGCCGCCTTCGACCAACCGCTTGTGCTGCGGTTTGCGGATGTCATGAAAGAGGGCCGCCAGCCGCAGGCCCAGTCTGGGAGCGCAGGCATCAACCACCCGGATAGTGTGTTCAAACACGTCATACTTGTGGAAACCGCCCGGCTGATCGACGCCAACACACAACTCCAGTTCCGGCATCAACTCACTGAGCAGGCCGGAGGTCTGCATGAGGCGGAAGCCTTCCGAGGGTCGTTTGGCCAGGCAGAGCAGTTTGTTGAGTTCCTCCGCGATGCGCTCCGGGGACACGCTGCCAATCAGGGGAGCGTGACGACGCAGGGCCTCAAACGTATCCGGCTCGATGACAAACTCGAACCTGGCCGCGAACTGCACGGCGCGCAACATTCTCAGCGGGTCATCCTCAAACGACTCCGCATAAACCATACGCAACTGCCTTTTTTTCAGGTCGAGGCGACCGTCAAGAGGGTCAATCAACTCATTATCATCCAGGGCCACCGCCATAGCGTTGATGGTGAAGTCGCGCCGTACCAGGTCATCTTCTACGCGGAGGAACGGGTCAAAAGAGACATCAAACTCCTTGTGCCCGCTGCCGGTAGAGTGCTCCCGGCGCGGCAACGTAATGTCAAAAGTGTGTGACCGGCCGTGCTTCACCTGCGTGAACTTGATCACGCCAAAACTCCTCCCGACCAGGTCCACCCGACCATAGTTGCGCAGAATTTTGGACAACTCATCATAAGGAATGCCCGTTACAAGATAGTCGCGGTCCTTGGACGAGACACCTATCTTCAGCAACTTGTCCCGAACAGCGCCACCAACCTCATATACGCGGCCTTTGACCGAAATATCGTCGACGGCTTCTTTGGACAGTTCACACATTATCAATCTGGCACAATCCTCGTTCCCACGGCGCCGTCCAGAGCTTTACCGGCGTTTGCGAAAGAAGTAATAATCACCATCTTACCGCCGCCTTCAAGGAACCTGGTGGCAGCAAGAATCTTGGGTCCCATGGAACCGGGAGGAAAGTGCCCCTCGTCGTAATAGCGTTTTATCTGCGACACCGTAACCGTGTCCAGGTCTGTCTGGTTGGGTTGCCCGAAGTTGATGGCGACCTTATCCACCGAAGTGAGTATAGAGAGAATATCGGCCCCGATTTCGCCGGCAATGACGGCCGAGCCGAGGTCTTTGTCGATGACGGCGTCGATACCCTCGTAATTGCCGTCGCGGTCGATGTATACCGGAATGCCGCCACCGCCACAGGCGATGACGATAACCCCGCGGGTCACCAGCTGGCGGATGGTCGGGGCCGCTACGGCCTTCAGGGGTATCGGCGACGGTACTACCCGGCGCCAGCCGCGACTGCCATCCTTTTTCATCTGCCAGCCGCGCGACTGTGTGAAGTCGGCGACCTCTGCTTCGGAATAAAACTGACCTATGAACTTGGTGGGGTTCTCTATAGCCGGGTCGTTTTCGTCGACAATCATTTGCGTGATAATCGTAACGACGGCGCGGTCGATTTTTTCGGCGCGAAGTCGGTTCTGGAGAGACTGTTCAATCATGTAACCCATACCGCCTTCGGTATCAGCCACCAGGACCCCAAGAGGCAGAATCGGCGCCTTTCCCCTGGCCAATTCGATCCGGAGCAAAGCGTTGCCGACCTGAGGGCCGTTGCCGTGCGATACCACCAGGTTGAATCCTCGACGAGCCAGTTCGACAATACCGCCCAGAGACCGACGCGTGTTGGCAAACTGGTTGGCAATGGTATCCTCCTGGCCCGGTACCGTTATGGCGTTACCGCCGAGAGCCACCACTGCAGTTTTGTTTCCGGCCATGATGTCGTGCCACCAATCCTAAATAATAAGGACGTGTCAGTCTTCCTGACCCGCCCCTGAGCTATCGTCTGCCTGCCGATACCTTCTTCGCAGCGCTCTCTTTTACCTTCTCACCCAGGAAATCCGCCAGCACCGAGGTCAGATCGGGCAAACCGATCTCCTGCAGGCTGTAAAAGACCCGCACCGAGGGTTTATTTATTTTGATCAGCCGCGTCAGATCGATGGGCGTGGCGATCACCACCAGATCACACTTTGTCTTATTGATGGTGGCCTCGAGGTCCCTGACCTGTTTATCACCGTAACCCATCGCCGGCAGTAACACGCCGATGTCAGGATACTTCTTGAAAGTGTCGGTAATCGACCCGACGGTGTATGGGCGAGGGTCAACCAGTTCCGCGGCGCCGTATTTCTCAGCCGCCACCACACCGGCGCCGTAAGGCATTTCGCCATGGGTGAGGGTCGGGCCATCTTCAACAACCAGCACCTTCTTGCCCCTGATTTTCTGAAAGTGCTCGACCTCCAGGGGCGAGGCACCATCGACCACTACCGCCTGCGGGTTGTAAGTACGCACGTTGTTACGCACCTCGGTGACGTCGTCGGGATCAGCCGAATCAATTTTATTGATAAGAACGACGTCAGCCGTCAGCAAGTTGTTCTGACCGGGGTAATACGAAAGCTCGTGCCCCGGGCGATGCGGGTCAACCACCGTAATCAGCAGATCCGGCTTGTAGAAGGACATATCGTTGTTGCCGCCGTCCCAGAGAATAACATCGGCCTCTTTTTCGGCCTGACGGATAATCATCCCGTAATCGACACCGGCATATACAATCACGCCGTTGACGATGTGAGGCTCGTACTCCTCGCGTTCCTCGATAGTGCATTGGTGCTTATCCAGGTCCTTAAGTGTGGCAAACCGCTGACAGGCCTGCCTGGCCAGGTCGCCGTAAGGCATGGGGTGACGGACAGCCACCACCTTCTTGCCCATGGACTGCAGGATTTTCGCCACTTTGCGGGCAGTCTGGGACTTGCCGCAGCCGGTGCGCACGGCGCACACGGCGACTACCGGCTTTTTTGACTTGATCATAGTCGGCGCGCCGCCTTCAACCGAAAAGCGGGCACCGGCGGCCGTCACATAGGCGGCTTTCTCCATGACATATTGATAAGGGACATCCGAATAGGAGAACACGACCTCATCGACGCCGTGCTTCTTAATAAGTCCGAGCAACTCCTTTTCGTCGTAAATGGGTATGCCCTTCGGGTACAGTTTGCCGGCCAGAACCGCCGGGTAGCGGCGGCCGTGAATGTCCGGTATCTGCGTGGCCGTAAAGGCCACTACTTCACAGTCCTTGTCGTCACGATAGACGGTGTTGAAGTTGTGGAAGTCCCGCCCGGCCGCGCCCATGATGATTATTTTCTTTCTATGCTTAGCCATTTATTTCTCCATCGTTTTTTTGTCGTTGGTTCAGCGGCTGTCCGCTGCGTTCTGCGGTCATCTGCCATCAGGCTCCGGGTCAAACCGATGAAGCCATCCAGATATACAGCAACAGGTACAGCAGGAGCAAACCTGACGCAAAACACAGTATGAATTTACACCGTGCCAAGATTCCCACCCTATCACGCATTGTCTATCTGGGCCCGCTGCAGGGCACCGGAGAAGTCGACATAAACCGACTTCCACTCACTAAATACGTCCAGGGCCGCCATAGCCGCTTCGCGGTGTCCGTTGCCGGTCTCCTTGGTGCCGCCGAAGGGCAGATGTGTCTCGGCCCCGATAGTGGGAGCGTTGACATAGAAGATACCGGTATAAACATCGCGCATGGCCGTGTAGGCCTTGTTAACATCCTGCGTATAAATGGCCGCGGACAGACCGTAGCTGGTATCATTGGCCATTTCAATGGCTTTTTCAAAAGTATCGAAGGTGCCGACACTGAGGACCGGACCGAAAATTTCCTCTCGCCAGATGCGCATCTGCTGCGTGACGCCGGTAAAGATGGTCGGTTGCACGAAATAACCCTTGTCGTAAGCGCCGCCGGTCAGGCGCTTGCCGCCGGCAACAAGACGAGCGCCGTCCTTCTTGCCGACCTCGATGTAGCTCAGGACCGTATCCAGTTGACCCTGGTTGACGCACGGGCCCATCTGGACCGATTCGTCCAGGCCGTTGCCGACTTTCAGATTTTCGGCCCGCTTTATCATCATTGACGTGAATTTGTCAACGACGTCCTTGTGGCAGATGACGCGGCTGGTAGCGGTGCAGCGTTGTCCGGTGGTTCCAAAAGCACCCCAGATAGCGCCGTCGACAGCCAACTCCAGCTTGGCGTCATCCATGACTATCTGCACGTTCTTGCCTCCCATTTCCAGGCAGCAGTGTTTGAAGCTGGGGGCGCAACCTTCCGATACCTTGCGGCCGACTTCCGTCGAGCCCGTGAACGAAATCACCCGGACATCTTTGTGATTTATAAGCGGTGAGCCCACGGCCGAGCCGGACCCGGTAACGACGTTGAACACGCCCGGAGGAAGACCTTCTTCTTCGCAGACTTCGGCAAGGTGGATCACCGACAGGGGTGTATCCGTGGCCGGCTTGATGACCACGGTGTTGCCGCAGATGAGAGCCGGCATCATTTTCCACGAAGGAATAGCTATGGGGAAATTCCACGGAGTGATGAACCCGCAAACGCCCAGAGGCTGCCGCAGTGTCATGTTGAACTTGTTCATCATCTCGGACGGCGTCGTCTGGCCGAACAGCCGGCGGCCTTCGCCGGCCATGTAGTACGTCATGTCGATGGCTTCCTGAGTGTCGCCGCGGGTTTCGTGAATGATCTTGCCCATCTCCCGGGTCATGTCACGGGAGATTTTTTCTTTTTGAACCAGGAGACGATTGGCGATGCGATAAAGGATTTCTCCTCGCTTCGGCGCCGGTACCAGACGCCACGTCTTGTAAGCTTCGGCAGCGGCGGCCACGGCAGCATTGACATCATCGGCAACGGACTTCTGGAAGACGCCGACGATTTCTGAAGTATCCGCGGGATTACGATTTTCGAACGTCTCACCGGAGACAGATTTCACCCATTTTCCGTTTATAAAATTCTTGTAAACTTTCGCGTCACTCATGTCAAAACCCCATAGGCTTCATTGTTTCAACTTCGTTTAATCTAATAATTTCACCAGAAGCGATTGTGAATTTATTCACAGTTAAACGATCCGTCCGGCTAATATATCCAATATTCGCCCTTTGTCAACCGCTTTTGAGCTTTTTTTGACTTTGCGGCCCAATGACTTACAGCCATCCGACCGCCGTTTGTCGCTGTTCCTTCCGCGGTTGCGTCGAAGGACTTTCATGGACACCGCCGGCGCGTGCAAGTGGTTACTTTCGCATAAGTTACGAAAACACTGTTGACGCCTGCGGACTCTGTTACGTTATATATATAAAAGCCACTTCTGGAGGATAAATGCTCACGCTTCTGTTCACATGTTTTCTGACATTACCTGTTTATCCTCTAAACCCTGTCGAGCAGGACACCCTCGCGCTGATGAACCTGCACGTCACGGCCGGTTTCAACGCGCCCAACCGATTTGCTTCGGTCAGTCCCGAGTTGACCGGCAAATACGAGATGCTTCTCAAGCATCCCTTTGTCGTGCGCGCCGCTTGCGATTATCGCTACAGTAGCGTCAGCTCGGTATTGTATCCGCACGGTAATCTGCACAGTGTAACCGTGTCACTGGAGGGGCTGTACTATCGCGGGACGAACACTCTTACCGGCTACATCGGACTCGGCCCGCTGGTGGGATTCAACTACCTGAGTCTTTCGACACGCTCCGCCGACTCGTTGCGGGCGAATCTCGGCATTACCGGTGTGAGGATTAAACCGTCGCTGGGTTACCGCCTGACCGTAGGGCTGCGATACCATCGAGCCTACTCGCTCGAGCTGAGTGTCTCGCAAGTCCGTCCCATCTTCGTTTACACCCGCCGGTACTCGCCCACCACGTATTCAGAGACCAGTGACAAGACGCGGCTGAGCGATGTTCGCCTGACGCTGGGTTACCTCATATCGTTGAAGGGCTTCTGAGCGCGGTTACCCGTCGTTCCGATGGTTGGCCCGGTATATCTCCAGGAAATCTTTTCGAAAAGACTCGAAGCGTCTTTCTTCTACGGCTCTTCGTATTCGGCGCATGAGATCCTGAAAGAAATACGACGAGTGGTACGTCGCCAGGACCATGCCCGTGATTTCCGACTGGTTGTACAGATGCCTGATATAGGCGCGGCTGTAACGGCGGCACACTTTGCAGCCGCAATTCGGATCCAGAGGGCTGTCATCATCGGCGAAGTCGGCGTTGCGGTAAGTAATCTGTCCCTCGGAGGTGAAGACGTTCCCGGTGCGCGCGTTGCGTGTCGGCAGGACGCAGTCGAACATGTCGATGCCGTATGACACCGCCATGAGGATATCTTCGGGGTACCCCACGCCCATCAGGTAGCGCGGCCGGTCTTCCGGCAAGTACTGCACCGTATGAGCCAGCATCTCCTCCATCAACTCCTTGCTTTCGCCCACTGCCAGGCCGCCAATGGCATATCCAGGGAAATCGAGCTCCACAATCTGCTTTGCCGAGTGCGTGCGCAGGTCCTTATACACCGAACCCTGGACGATTCCAAAAAGCTTTGGAGGCAGTGCCTCTCTTTTCGCGTGGGCAAGTTGTGTGTGGCGGGCAAGACACCGCCCGGCCCAGTCGTAAGTGCGAGCCACGCCGGTTTGCGCTTCGGAATGCTCGGCCGGATACGGAACACACTGGTCGAAGGCCATGATGATATCCGCGCCGAGAGCGTGCTGTATCTCCATGACTTTCTCGGGCGTGAACATATGCCGGGAGCCGTCGTGATGAGACTGGAATTCAACGCCGTCGTCGGTGATTTTCGAGATGTCCTGCAGTGAGAATACCTGGAAACCGCCGCTGTCAGTGAGGGTGGGTCTGTGCCAGCCGCTGAACGCGGCCAGACCGCCCAGCTTCCGAATGACGTCAGTCCCCGGTCTGAGATACAGGTGATAGGTGTTGCCAAGAATAACCTCAGCGCCGCACTCTTCGAGGTCCTCGCTGGTGAGAGCTTTGACGGCTCCGGAGGTGCCCACCGGCATGAAGGCCGGCGTCTGAAAAGCGCCATGGGGTGTCGTTACTTCGCCGCGACGGGCAGAGCCGTCGGTGCGGAGCAGAGTGTATATGCCATTCGTCACGATTTGTCTACTCCGATGTGACAACACGTACCGAGCATGAATGATCATAAACGGGATTCGTGAGTCTATTGATTAAGCAACGCTTTTTAATATGCTCTTTTGCTTTCTGCATCGGGATGGCGCGCCCCCAGAGGTCGGAGCAGTTAGCCTCTTTAAACAAAACGCGAAGTCGCCGGTCGTCTGTTATCAAGTAATCGCACTTATCCAAGTACACGACCTTCTGGACGTCAAAGTAGTCATTTAGATCAATCTTCTTATTTCCTGTTAATCGCTTCAACTGGAGAGTGCGGAAGACATCTGAGAACTGCCTTAATGATGGCACCTTACGTTGCACCGTATCTGCGCTGAGTCCGCTCAGTTCCGATTCTAGCTTGAATCGCTCAATTATCTGGGGTAAGAAAATCCTGAAAAAGGATTCACTGTTTGTGGAAGATAGAAACTCCTTGGCGCCATCAGTGCCGGTATTCGAGAGGTTCTTGAAAACAACTTCGCGCCCTTTAACAGCCAAATCAGAGAGAGCCTTCAATTCATCCGATATGAACGACTGAGCCGAACCAAATTTGTGCTCGAAGTCAGCGAACTCCCGACAACAGAGGAATTCCTGAATACACCGTATGAACTCCTGGCAGTTCTTTTTGTAATCGCGCACGCTAATGGCACCCAGGCTGTGCTTCAAGTGCGGAGTAGGATAGAGGAGTACTTGCCCTTCTCCGCTCAGCCAATAGGCTTCCCTGAGAATATTCTGGAGGCGCGTCAAGTTCCGACGGCTGGCGCCCTTCACCATCTCCCAAAAGGTGTATTGACAGATGTAGAAACGGTTGATCCCCCTCTCCACTGACTCAAGGATTCTCGGTTTGAGTTCTTTGTAATCGTCCGCTTTTATCAGGTGCTCAAGAGCATCATTATCGTATACAAACTCGATCATACTCTAACCCAGAATACTTTCGAGCGCCGACTGGATGTCCGTTACCGCCGTCAGTTCCAGCGGTGGATTCTGCACCTGCGAAAGATTCGCCTGCGGCAGCACCATCGTCGTGAAACCCATTTTGGCCGCTTCCTGGATGCGCCGGTCAATCATGGTGATACCGCGCACCTCCCCCGACAGGCCGACCTCGCCCACCACGAGGGTGCCCTTCGGCACCGCACGATTGGTCAGCGACGATGCGATGGCCACCAGGAGAGGCAAATCCAGGGCCGGTTCGGATAGGCGCAAGCCGCCGGCCACGGAGACGAACACATCGTTCGTTCCCATGGGGTGCCCGCACCGTTTCTCGAGTATGGCCAGCAGCAGAGCCAGGCGTTTGTTGTCGATGCCGCCGGCGACTCTCTGGGGATTGCCGTAGTTCGCCGCCGTTACCAGCGCCTGAACCTCCACCAGAATGGGCCGGTTACCCTCACAGATGCCGGCCACAACGGAGCCTGTCCGCACCTCGGATGACTGCTCCGAGAGGAAAAGTGATGACGGGCTGGTGACCTCGACCAGTCCCTGCGGCAGCATTTCAAAAAGCCCAATCTCCGCCACCGAGCCGAACCGGTTTTTGGTAGGCCGCAGCATGCGATAAAGATGGCTGCTGTCACCCTCGAAATATATGACGGTGTCGACCATGTGCTCCAGCACCTTTGGGCCGGCCACCATACCGTCCTTGGTAATGTGACCGACGAGAAACAGCGCGAACGATTTTGACTTGGCCAGTGATATCAGACGGGCGGCGGTCTCGCGCACCTGGGCAACCGTACCGGGCGGGGAATCGAACTGGGCGCTGGCGACGGTCTGAATGGAATCGACCAGCACCACCCGGAAAGGGTCGCCTGCAGCCGCGTCGGCGATCTCTTCCAGCGAGGTCGAATTGATGACGGTGATATTATCCCCGCCGACGCCCAGACGCGCGGCGCGTATTTTGATTTGCGGCAGCGATTCCTCGCCGGTGACATACAACACGGGCAGGTTCTGCCTGGAGTAGGCCTCGGCCAGTTGCAGAATAAGGGTTGACTTGCCGATACCCGGTTCGCCGCCAAGGAGAACAGCCATCCCCGGCAGCAGTTGACCGCCCACGACACGGTCGAATTCGTTTATTCCGGATCGATAACCATGGAAATTCTGACCGTCAATCTCCGGCAGGCGTCTTTTATCACCTGTGAAAACAGACGAGGCCTTGGCCTTGCCGGGGTCGACCTGTTCCTCGATCAGGCAATTCCACTGGCCACATTCCCGGCACTGACCTTGCCACTTGGCATGTTCCGCACCGCACTGAGAGCAGAAATAGGCTGTCCTGATTTTTCTGGAGGCGGCCATCAACGCACCTGAACGGGACCGACGGCGCTGCCTTCGATGAACTGTTTAACCACGGCGTTGGTCGTCTCCCTGATTTGCTGGGGCGTAGCGTCTATCTCCACTCTTCCCTGGTAGAGCATAATAATACGGCTGGCGATCTTGAAGGCCGACGTCATATCGTGCGTAACGGCGACGGAAGTAACGTTCAGTTTTTGATTCAATTCCACAATCATATCATTGGTCAGGTCGGCCGTTATCGGGTCCAGCCCCGTGGTCGGTTCATCGTAGAGCAGGACCTCCGGGTTATCGGCGATGGCGCGGGCCAAGCCCACGCGCTTGCGCATCCCGCCCGAGAGGGCATCCGGATTCTTGTCGGCGGCTTCGGTCAGACCGACCATGCCGAGCTTCTCCATCACGATCTTTTCGACCTCTGCGTCAGGGTAACGCCGCGACTCCTTCAAGCCCAGGCCGACATTCTCCGCGACCGTCAGCGAGTCGAACAGCGCCGCCGACTGAAAAAGCATGCCGATTCGGCTGCGCATTTCGATCAACTCGCGGCCACGAAGCCCGGCGATATCGCGCCCGTCGAAAAGGACTCGGCCCCGGTCGGGTTCCAGCAGGCGGATCAGATGTTTGAGGAGAACCGACTTGCCGCAGCCGGATTGGCCGATTATGACAATGGATTCGCCCTTCTGGATATCGATAGTGACGCCGTCCAGGACTACCTGATCGCCGAAGGCCTTGTGCAGGTTCTCAATTCGTATGAATGAGTTCGCGTCTGCCATGTCAAATCCTGAACAAGATCACTGCGAAGATAAAGTTAAACACCAGAATCAGTACCATCGAAATAACCACTGACGTGGTCGTAGCTTTGCCCACACCCTGGGCGCCGCCGGTAGTATTAAATCCCTCGTATGATCCCACCAGGCCAATCAGCAGACCGAACACGGTGGCCTTGGTAAGGCCGTTTACGAAATCGGAGAGCTTGAAGGATTCCTTAAAACCGCTCAGGAACATCTCACTGGAGACATCCACGCCGATGACAGCCACCGCCAGTCCCCCCATTATGGCGACAAAGTTGGCGAAAATGACCAGAAACGGGACCATAAACATGCAGGCGATTACACGGGGCATGACCAGATAGCGCACCGGGTTTATCCCCATCGACTCCAGAGCGTCAATCTGTTCGGTGACTTTCATCGTGCCCAGCTCGGCGGTCACGCCGGCGCCCACACGTCCGGCGAACACAATCGCGGAAAGCACCGGAGCCAGTTCCATCACCACGGCTTTGCCCACGGCGTTACCCAGGAGCCGAAACGGGGCGCCGATGAACTTGAACTGATAAGCCGCCTGCCAGGCCGAGACGGCGCCGACGAAAATAGAAATCACGATAATCAGTGGCAGGGATTGAACACCCAGGAGGTATAGCTGCTCGAAAATAAGACCTATGGAGCGAAAGATGTCTTTCAGGGAAACGATGAATTTACCCAACAGAATGAAAAGGCCACCGGTTTTCTTGATGAAGCTTACACCCCGGCGGCCTATTACCTGCAATCCTATTTCCATGTCGACACCTAAAATGGGATATCGGAGTCGCCGGCGACGGGCTCCGCTCCCGGGGGGAGTTCCCGATACCCGGGCGCCGGGTTTTCAAACCGAGCGAATTCCTTTATGAAAGTGAGATGGGCCACTCCGGTGGGGCCGTTACGCTGCTTGGCGACGATTATCTCCGCCTGGCCTTCGACCTCGAGATATTTCGGATCCGTTTTCTCAAGGTGGGCGAAATACAACTCCGGCCGATAGACAAACATCACCAGGTCAGCATCCTGCTCGATAGCTCCCGACTCTCTCAGGTCGGAAAGCTGGGGGCGCTTTTCGCCGCCGCGCTGCTCGACCTGGCGGGAGAGCTGCGAGCAGGCCATCACGGGGATGCTCAGTTCTTTGGCCAACGCTTTCAGCCCCCGGGAAATACTGGCGATTTCCTGCTGCCGGTTTTCGAACCGCCCGGAGGCGTGCATAATCTGTATGTAGTCACAAATAATCAGGGCAAGGTCGGGATGTTGTGCCTTGAGCCGGCGGGCCTTGGCCCGCATCTCCAGGGCTGTCAGATCCGGCGAGTCGTCGATGAATATCTTCGCCTCCGATAGAACCCCGCCGGCGCCGGTCAGACGGGGCCATTCTTCGGTTTTCAGTTTGCCGGCGCGAAGCTTTTGCTGGGAAACACGAGCCCGACTGCACAGCATGCGCAGGGCCAACTGCTCTTTGGACATTTCCACCGAGAAGACGCCCACGGCTTTCTTCAGTTGGACGGACACGTACTCGGCGACATTCATGGCAAACGCCGTCTTCCCCATCGACGGCCGCCCGGCGACTATCACCAGATCGCTGTTGTGCAGACCATTGGTCATGATGTCGATCTGGTTGAAGCCCGTCTTGATTCCGACCAGAGTGCTGTCGGGTGACTGCAGGTTGTCGATTTGCTCAAAGGTGGTGGGGATCAACTCCCGTATCGACGTGAATCCCCTTCGCAGGCGACTTTCGGAGATAAGGAAGATGTTTGATTCGGCCAGATCCAGTAAATCCTCAACGGATTGCTCCTGCAAGTAACAACTCTTGACAATGTCGTTGGAGGTGTTGATCAGACGGCGTAACAGGGCTTTTTCCAGGACGATATTGGCGTGGGCGGCAATATTAGCGGTGGTCGCCACGCTTTCGGCCAGATCGACCAGATATACTCGTCCGCCGATCTTGTCAAGCTGGTCCTCCCGCCCCAGTTCGTTGGCAAGCGTAGTAATATCACACGGCTCACTTTTCTCGTAAAGATTGAGCATCGCCCGATATATCGTCTGATGTTTCGGCAGATAAAAGAACGATCCGTCGGGCAGCAGTTCGATAGCCTGACTGACGGCTTCGGCATCCTTGATTATTGAACCGAGAACTGCCTGCTCGGCGTCGAGCGACTGCGGCGGCTGCAGGTGGTCAACTTTCTGATCGGTTTGTGTCCGGTAGGCCATCAGCATCGACTCATTTCATCAGCCGCTTCTTTCCTGATCGTAGCGGGCTTTGAGTTTTTGCATATCCTCCCAGGTCTCCCGCTTGTAGGCAGGGAACCGCAGCAAAGCCGCCGGGTGGTAGGTCACCATGGTAGGAATGCCCTCGTAATCGTGCCACTGGTTTCTCAGGCGGCCAAGGGGCGTCTTGGTTTTCAGCAGAGCCTGGGCGGCCACGCGCCCCAGGCAGCAGATCACCTTGGGGTCGATAATGCGGATCTGCTCGACCAGGTGCGGCAGGCACATGTCCATCTCTTCGGGCAGAGGATCGCGGTTGCCGGGCGGCCGGCACTTGACGATGTTGCCGATGTAAACATCCCGCCGCGAAAGCTGTATGGCGGCCAAAATGCGGTCAAGGAGTTCTCCCGCACGTCCCACGAACGGCTCGCCCAGTTCATCCTCCCTGGCCCCGGGGCCTTCACCGATAAAGATTAAATCCGCCTTCGGATTACCGACACCGTAAACGAACTTGTTCCGGTTTTGTCCCAGCGGGCAAAGTTGGCAATCACAAATAGACTGATAGTGGTCCTCCAGAGAATCGAACTGCGGCGTTTTCTGAGGCGGTCCGCCAGCCTGACCAAAAAGGTCAAGCGCCGAGACTACTCTCCTGGTTTCCCTCATACTGTCAACTACCTGATCTTCCGACGAGGTGCGACGACTGATAATGACTTCGCCGATACCCATATCTACCTGGGACTGCGCCGCCCGCCGGAGCATTTCATATATGTTGAAAGGGCTGTCTTTCATCTCATGACGTAAGTGGTTTTACCAATATTACATCATGGTTGAAAGCAATTCAAGTAATTTGAAAGCGACTTGTTGTTTTTCCAGCAACGGCCATTTGAGCGGCTTTTTGTCGGGACGAAGAATCGTGACCTGGTTGGTGTCTGATGAGAAACCGCTCTGAGAGCCGGGCTGGTTGAGGACGATCAGGTCGAGGTTTTTATCACGAAGCTTGTTGCGGGCGTTGGCAATAGCGTTATCAGTCTCCAGCGCAAACCCGACCAGAAGCTGGCCTTTCCTTTTGGTGGCGCTGACCTTTTTCAAGATGTCGCCAGTGGCCTCAAACTCCAGGCTGAGGTGGTCGGATCGGCGCTTGATCTTGTGCGCTAAGGGCTTGACCGGGGTGAAATCGGCGGGGGCGGCCGACATGATC
>JAOUEU010000260.1 GCA_029858555.1 Candidatus Zixiibacteriota bacterium | reverse complement strand
ATTGTTCGATACTTAACCAGGCAGTTGTTGATGGAGTCCACCCCTGACGGCATGATTGTCGGCGGCAGCCCGGTGCTGTCATATATGTATTGCAGTTGGGCGGCGGCTCTCTCCAGGCCGGCCTCAGCCGCGTAAAAGGAGCGCATTTCCTGCCATTCGTTGCCGGCTATGGTGACCTCATCGTCGGACGTGGTCAGGGCGGCCAGGCCGATCAAGGTCAGCATGCCCAGCATGATAAGCGCTAAAATCGTGGCAAAGCCACGGTGTGAATTGAGTATCTTTTTCATTGTCGTCACCTGCCTTTGGTTATATTACACCAGGTATTATCTTGGCCGTAAATGGATTGATCCTCGATGCGCCTGCAGGCGATGAACTGGGGGGTCTCCGGGGGCATCTGACGAAAATCGCCCAGGTCGGCATCGAAGCTGTAATCGCACCGAGGTGGCACGCAGTACTCTGTTGGGTCGTTACCGTTGCGAGGGCACCGCGCCTGCCTTGATTGCCACAGCGCCGCCACGGCTCCGCTCAGCGAAAAGGACGCCTCCGGCCAATTCTCGAGGAAGTTCAGCAGACCCGGCACCGCCTCGCCGTAATCTTCGGATAGCGGCCGGTCGAACCCCGCTATGATAGCGACATTGGCCGACGTCGGAGCCGCGCTCCGGTGCAACAGAGTTAACCCTGAATTAGCGTCATTCCAGTTGTTGGAAAGGAACGTCACGGCATCGGCTATGATCGCCGCCGGACGCTTATCAATAGTGTTATAGTCGCCCCGGACATAGACCGGATTCTCACAGAACAGCGAAAGCGGACCACCAAGCCGGGCTCCATTTGTGAGGCGCACCGCCGAGAATCGCCGGCGGTGATCGGAAGCATAGATTACTCCGTTGGGAGGGAAATAGCCGCTGCCCTGCAGGCGGGCGATGTCGATGTCGGTCGCGTGCACGGCTTTCCCTTCGCGGCTGTCATAAAAACTGGCCGCTGCGAAGGTGCCCGCGGGGAGGAAAGCCTGAATGTTTTGCCAGACGCCGTTAAGACGGTAGTAAGGCACGCCGTCGAGCACCAGAAAGGTGGCCCGACGTTCATAAGAGTCGGGGTTTCCGGCTGCTCGCTCAATTATCTTGTGGGCATCCTGCCCGGCGCCGGCCAGCGGCAGTTGCAGCAGTTTCGTCGTGCTGTCAACCTTCAACATCTTGGCCGCAGTCATTATAACCTGACCGGCCGGCGGCGTTTCCCGGACGTAGAACAGGGGAAACTGGAATATCGGTATGCGCGCGATTTCCAGCACCTGGCTTAACGATACGGCCGTATTCTCCGTGGAGCCGACGGCCGTGGCGTTAACGGTGTACGTTTCGACCGTGGCGCTGAGACCGGCCAGGTCTCCCTGCGTAAGACGGCGTTGTAGCACCGAGCCCCGGTCGACAGTTCGATATGTAATGGAACAATTGTTCATGGTATCCGTGCCGTCGGGGAGTCTGCGAGGGGCCGTCCCCGAGCGCGCGTAGGCTCCCTGGATGAGAGCTAGGGCCTTTTCCAGGCCGGCTTCGGCGGCGTAAAAAGTACCTGAATCGTGCTGATCGTTTCCCGACGGTGGTGTATCGGTAAGGGGGATCATGAGAGCGGCCAGTCCGAGCAACGCCGACACACCGGCTATTGCCGTCACCAGCAAGGATACCGAACCTAACCGCCATGCGAGTATACGGCCAAACACGATTGGCTCTCCATCACAAATCTTGTGTTAGATGTTCCTCAGGTATACCGCCGAGGAGAATGTCCTCGAGCGATAGTGGTCTTGACCTTCCGATTCATAGTCGGGTGCGCTGGAGCGACCCGTCACGGCGATCATCACCTCACGGATGTTGTCCACGAGCGTCGGTTGATCGATAATCATGCCGTTTTTCATGCGGTACCTGAATTGCAGATCAATAATATCCTCCGCGAAAACCTGCGGCGTTTGCCCGGGCCTCTGTACCATCAGGTTGGGGTGGTCCGGATCAGTGGTATTGTCGATGAAGAATTTTACCATTTCAAGACCCACCATGATGGCGTCTTTGCCATAGCACTTGGACAGCGTCATCGTATTGTGCTGGATGTGCCTGGATCCGATCTGAACCTCGGTAATTTCGAACCACTCCCCGCCGCCGGAATCGGGCTCATAGATATAGACCCACTGGTCTTCACTGAAGCAGGATACGTCGGTGGCGCACTTCAACTCCGCCGAGGGCTGGGGCATGGCATCGGACAGATAGGTGTCGCAACCGCTGGCATTGTAGATTACGGTGATCGTATCCGGGTCGGTGTTAGCCGCCGCTATAGCCTCCAGCCCCGCCGGAATTTCATGACCCGCCATGCGGACATTGCGAGCTATCTCGTCAATAGATGAACGGGCGTTCTGTTGAATGACACTTATATCGTCCTGGGTCATGTAGTTCTTATGCTGCGTGATATAAAGTTGGAAGATGGCGATTGTCACCACGCCCATGACCGCCAGGGCGATAATAACCTCGAGAAGTGATAGGCCTCGCTGATTTCTCGCGCGGCGTCTCAGGGCTGCCAGAATATGGCCGGCCGACCGCCGCGGGCCGCTCTTGCTTGCACAACATTCTCTCGTGCTCATATCGTCTCCATCTGTTTTCATCATACACCAAGGTTTCTCAGGAACACCGATGACGAGAAAGTTCTGGTGCTGCATTCTCCGGGTTGCACTATCTCACCATCTACTGTGGGCGTCCGACCCGTGATGCGGACCAGAATCTCGCGGATGTTACCGGCATACAACGGCTCGTCAACGATCATGCCATTTTTCATGCGGTACTGAAATTGCAGGTCGACAACGTTTTCGGCAAAAACCTGGGCGACCTGCCCCCTTCGCTGCATCATCAGGTTGGGTTGATTCGGGTCGGAATTATCTACAAAGAAACGTACTTCATCCAGGACGATAACGATAGCGTCCTTGGCATAGGCTTTGGACAGCGCCTGCGTATCGTGACGCAGTCCGTTGGCGGCGGTATCGATCTGACTGATCGGGAACCATTCACCGTCCCCGGAATCGGGCTCATAGATGTATACCCACTGACCCTCCTTGAAGCACGATACATCCGTAGCACATAACAGTTCCGAGGAACTCGAAGACATGCTGTCGGCCAGGTAAGTATCGCAATCGGCGCTGACATAGCTGACAACAATGGTATCCGGGTTACCGTCGGAAGCCACGATGGCGGGCACCGGATCGGGCAACTGGTGACCGGCCATGCGCACCTGGCGGACCAATTCGTCAATGGCCGCGCGCGCGTTCTGCTGGACGACCGTTATGTTCTCCTGGGTGAGGTAATTCTTGTGCTGGGTTACGTAAAGGTGAAAAATCGCGGTGGTGACCACCCCCATCACGGCCAGGGATATGATTACCTCGAGAAAGGAAAAACCCCGCTGATCTGTCATATTTCGCAATAAGTTCCACATAGTGACACCTAAAGTGAATCGGTTCTCATGTACGTCGTCATGCTGTTGGTAATGGTGTCGTTCCGGATGTCCTCCCACGATATTGACACGTCAACTTTTCTCAGGTTGTGGTCGATCTTCGTGACCGTCCAGGTTCGCTGTATGCCGCCCACGGTATCCTGCCCGCTGGCAAGAGAGTTGACATTGGTACGCAGTTGCTCCAGCTTCTGCTGCAGAAGCTGAGTGGCGACTGTCGTCTTGTTGGACCAGTCATTACCGTCAAGGGCGACCATGGCCATATTCAGCAGCAAAAGCAGGGAGATACTCAGGATTATCATGGCTATCAGGACTTCCAGGATGGTAAAGCCTGTCTGAGTTCTTGGATTGAAATTGTTCATAATACGTTCCTTATGCGTTCCTTATTTGTCAGCCGACTATAAGAGTAAATAACATACCAGCAGTGAAAAATTCGTGTACTGCCCATACTGGCGCCGGATGTTAAGTATGGAAGCGGAAATGACTTACGGCAGATTCGCCTTATGGCCGGCAGGACCGAATCGGGCCCGACGAGCTGTCGAAAACAACTGCCGAAAACTGTCCGTTCCCATAAGCTGTGGGAGGTTTCCCATACTGCCTGATGGGCAACTAGAAATGATGGCGAAGAAGGGCGACGGCCTTCACAGCGTCCTGCGGCACGCTTTCGGCAGCAGAAAACACGTGGTGATTGACTGCCCGGTTGATTATACTGAAAACGTCAAACTGACCAGGCGATTGGACAAGTTCGTCTGCCCGATTTGATGTTTTTGTTCCTTAACCGAAAAAGATGCTCTGGTTGAGAATAGGGAGTGATAGGATGGTTAAGCACTATAAAATGTATTTGGGCGGCAAATGGGTCGACCGTCGAAGCCGGATAACCGTCGAAAGCCCCTTTGACGGCTCGGTTGTTGGTACGGTCGCCGCTGCCTCGAAAAAGGACTATACCGAGGCTATCAAGATCGCCCACGAGGCTTTCAGGTTAACGCGGGAGCTACCGTCCTACCATCGTGAACGGACGTGCTTGCAGATTGCCGCCGGGCTCGAAAAGAACATCGACAAATTCTCCCGGATGATGTCCATGGAGCTGGGTAAGGCTTACAGGGATTCCCGGCTGGAGGTCACCCGCGCCATCGGTGTGTTTCGGGTGGCTGCCGAGGAGGCCAAACGTATCGGCGGCGAGATTATCGATCTGGATTGGAACCCCGGCAGTGA
>JAOUEU010000259.1 GCA_029858555.1 Candidatus Zixiibacteriota bacterium | reverse complement strand
GATGGAAAAGCCGAAAATACCCAGATAAACCGGGCCACGCGCCCAAAGTCATATCCCTCTGACGCGGATGGGCTGACGGCAAGGCGGCGGCTGTCTGGACTATCCCAGGAAGCTATGGTGGCACCCCTCCGATAAAATCAGCAGACTGCGAATCGAGTAACAGCCCCGTGCAGTCTGATCTTGTCTAACCAGGGCCTGGCACCGTTGCTAATTCAAGTTGTCAGATCACAAAGCCATGACGTATGGAATCGGTCGGCTGTTTAATCTGATGTGACCGGCCCCTCACCCCCATAAAGAAAAGCGGGAGACGAGGCTCGAACTCGCGACCAACAGCTTGGAAGGCTGTGACTCTACCAGCTGAGTTACTCCCGCTTGCAGCGCTAATAATGTTATCCGAAATGCGATTTTTGGCAAGCTCTTTTTTCCCGCGCCCGCAAGGGCTTGCACCCCCCTACCCCTTCGCGGTGGGCATTATGCCCCAGTGCAGCTTGCTCTTGAGAACCTGGTAAAATGAGTTTTCGGGGAAAACAATGAACCGCGACATGAACTCGGCTTTGGTGACCCTGACCGAATCGGTGTCCCCCAGTTTTTCCATCACCTGCCCGTCGAGTGTCAGCCCGGCCCGCCCGTGCTCGGACCGAATCCCCAGTTCGATAACGTCGGTGGCCGAGAACACCATCGGCCGCGTCGACAGCGAGAACGACGATATGGGCGCGGCGATAATCGCCTGCATCTCCGGGTGCATGATCGGCCCCCCCACCGCCAGCGAATAAGCCGTGGAACCGGTCGGCGTGGCCAGAACCAGGCCGTCGGCCTTGTATGTTACGATGTGCTCGCCGTTGACGGTCAGCTTGATATCTATCAGGCGGCTGATACCGCCGTTGTCCACCACCACGTCGTTGAGCGCGTACGGGTGCTCGAGCTTCTTGCCGCCGGCGATCTCGGTCTTGAGCAGCATCCGCTTCTGAATCTGGTAATTGCCGGAAGTGATATTATTCAGCGCCGGGACGAGCTGCTCCGGGGTAAGCTGTGTCAGAAACCCCAGCGACCCCAGGTTGATGCCCAGAATGGGGATATCGGCCAGCCCCACCGCCCGGGCCGCGGCCAGAAGGGTGCCGTCGCCCCCCATCGAGACCATAATATCGACCCGCGCAGCTATTTTCTCCCGTTCGGCGAACTCGAGGTTGTTGCCGGTTATGCCCTTGAGTTCTTCGCAGAGAACCAAATGGCTGGAGCTTTCGTCGGCCCACTTCACGAAGGCCATGATGGCCTCGCGGGCCCCTTGACGCTTCAGGTTGGCAATTAGTCCGAATTTCATCCGCTACGCCCGTCACTTCCTGCCGGTAATTACAGTATCGACACTTTCGGCCGAATCTCTCCGTTTGATGTGACCGTTGCGCCGCAGCCGCAGTTTGGTCAGCAGGCTCCCGTTTTTATGCCCGCCGGAAACCAGGTTATGGACGGCCCCGGCGATTCCCTCGGCGTCCAAACCCACATCGCGCAGAAGCAGGCCGCGACTGCCGTGAGTGACAAACCTGTCCGGGATACCCAGCGCCTTGAACTTGCCCTTGTATTCCGACGACAGCAGATACTCGGCCACCGCCTGCCCGAAACCGCCGCGAAGCTGACCCTCCTCGACCGTGAGGACATAGCGCGCCTGGTCTTTGATGCCGTCCAGGAAATTCGTATCCAGGGGTTTGACGAATCGTGCGTTGACCACCGCTACATGCACGTGCTTTTTCGCCAGCAGGTCCCGCGCTTCCAGACTCTTGTGGACCATAGCCCCCACCGCCAGAAGGACGATGTCACCCGGAGCATTGAGCGCCTGCCAGCGCCCCCAGTCAATAGCTTCGATATCCTCGACCATATCGGTGGGCACATTGTCGCGCGGATAACGCAGAGCCACCGGGCCGGTCATGGTCCGCTCCGCGGTATAGTGCAGCATGGCCCGCAGTTCGTTGCCGTCTTTCGGCGCGGCTACGGTGAAATTGGGCACTGTCGACAGGTAGGCGAGGTCAAAGACGCCGTGATGCGTCGGGCCGTCATCGCCCACCAGGCCGGCGCGATCCATGCAGATAACCACCGGCAGATTCTGAATACCCATATCGTGAATGACCTGGTCGTAAGCCCTTTGCATAAACGTCGAATAAACCGTCAGGTACGGCTTCATTCCCTGGGCCGCCAGGCCGCTGGCGAAACAGCCGCCGTGGGCTTCGGCAATACCCACGTCGAAAAACCGGTCCGGGTATTTCTGGGAAAAGTCGACCAGACCTGTCCCGGATGCCATCGCGGCCGTGATGGCTATCACCCTGTTATCTTTGGCCCCCAGCTCCACCATGGTATCGCCGAAGACTTTCGTGTACGCCGGTCGCCCCGCTTTGGCCGCCGCCTGGCCCGTAACTTTATCGAATTTGCCGACACCGTGATATTCGAAGGCGTTATCCTCGGCCGGGTCGTAGCCCTTGCCCTTGACGGTCCCGATGTGGAGCATAATCGGACCCTTGAGGTTCTTCACGTGCCCCAGCGTCTTGACCAACAGGGGCAGGTCATGGCCGTCAATGGGACCGAAATAACGAAAACCCAGCTTCTCGAATAGCATGCCCGGGACAAGCAGGCCCTTGATCGAGTTTTCGATGCGGGCGATGGTCGCTCTTATCTTGTCTCGCCTCTTGAAACGCCCCGTCAGCTCCCAGATTTCATCGCGCAGTTTGTTGAACTTCTCGTCGGCCATAATATTGGTCAGATACCGGGAGATGGCCCCCACGTTTTTGGAGATCGACCAGGTGTTCTCGTTGAGAACGACCAGCATGTCCTTCTTGGTGATGCCGGCGTTGTTCATCCCCTCGAACGACAGCCCGCCGGTCATGGCGCCGTCGCCGATGATAGCCACTACCTTGTGGTCCAGACCGGCCTGCTCACGGGCCATGACGAATCCCAGGGCGGCCGAAATCGACGTCGAGGCGTGGCCGGCCCCGTAATGGTCATGCTCCGATTCGGTGCGGGAAGCATACCCGGACAGACCGTTATACTGCCTCAGCGACGCAAACCTGTCGCCACGGCCAGTCAAGAGTTTGTGTGCGTATGTCTGGTGGCTGACATCCCAGATAAACTTGTCCCGGGGACTGTCATATACGTAATGAAGGGCAATCGTCAACTCCACCGCCCCCAAATTGGAGGCCAGGTGACCGCCCGTCTGGGAAACCGTCGAAATAATCTGCTGTCGAATCTCTTCAGCCAGCTCAACGAGTTGTTCCACCGAGAGACTCTTGAGATCGTCGGGACCTTTTATTTTCGACAGGTGTGACATTGTAGATTCTACGGTCTCTCTCAGCTTTCCCTATGACCTATAAACAGCGCCATATCCTTAAGGATATTGTCATGATGGCCGTCAACCAGGGTTACCGCCTCAGCCACCAGTTGGCCGATGTCCTTGACGGCCTGCTCGATACCGACCGCCTTGGGGTAAGTGGCTTTATGTCTTTTACTGTCGGCACCGACATTCTTTCCCAACAATGTCCGGTCGCCTTCGATGTCGAGTATATCATCCTTTATCTGGAAAGCAAGGCCGATTTTTTCACCAAAGGTCGTAAGGACCTCCAGCGTCCGCCGGTCGGCCCCGGCCAGGATCCCCCCCACTCGCACGGCACATCGAATCAGCGCCGCCGTCTTGCGCTGGTGAATGGCGATTATCTCCTCGCGGGTTAGCTCCTTGCCTTCGGCTTCGACATCGCCCATCTGGCCGCCAAGCATACCGCCGGTACCGATAGCCTGGGCCAGCTCGATTACCGCCTCGGTGCGGCCCGTTCGGGCCATCAGTTCGAAGGCCACGTCGTGCAGGGCGTCGCCGGCCAGCACCGCCACAGCCTCCCCGAATTTCTTATGACAGGTGGGGATGCCCCGGCGGAGGTCGTCGTCATCCATGCATGGCAGGTCATCATGGATCAGCGAATACGTATGCACCATCTCGAGCGCGGCCATGGCGTAATGAATACCGGTTCGATTGGAGGCCGGGTCGCCGCCGCAGTATTCGTAGGCCGCCAGAGCCAGAACCGGGCGAAGACGCTTGCCGCCCGCCATCAGGGAATAGCGCATGGCGGTGTGAAGGGTCCGGGGCTCGGCATCTTCGGCGGGCAGATATTGATCGAGAAGCCGGTCCACCAGCTCACGGCCGTTCTTGAAATAAACCTTGATATCAACCGCTTCAGCCGGCATCGTCCTCTTCTTCCTCCTCTTCGAAGTCCTCCTCGACACGTGACCCGCTTTTCTCTTGGATAATCTTTATTTTCTTTTCGGCTTCGGCCAGTTTCTTCTCGCAGACACCGGCAATTTCCAAACCCTCCGTATAGAGCTTGATAGACTCCTCCAGGGACACGTCGCCCGCCTCCAGCTTGTCGGTGATTTCTTCCAGCCTTTGGATCGCCGACTCGAAGTCTTTCGGTTTTTTCCCGGTCGTCATTTTCCCCTCGATTTCTCCACCTGTTCGACAGACGAAATAACCCGGCCGTCGGCCAGGATTGTCTCCATCGTGTCACCGGCCAGTATGTCGTTGACCGTCTTCAGAAGCACCGCCTGGGGCAGCTTGCGGCTTACCGAATAACCCCGCGACAGTATCTTCAACGGGGACAATGCCTCCAGCCGGGATATCACTAAAGATACACGGTTACGGTGCCTTTCGAAACTGTTTTTTCCCG
>JAOUEU010000258.1 GCA_029858555.1 Candidatus Zixiibacteriota bacterium | reverse complement strand
GTCATGGAAACTGATCGCTTGCAGGGTCGGTAGTAATGAGGTGCCGCTGCTTTGGGCAGACCACTGCTGACCGCCGTCCTGGGTTCGAAGAATAGCGTACGTTCCGGCCGCCCACCCCACCTCGGTGCTCACGACGCTGACAGAGAAAAGATCATGGCAGGTAGCCCCATCCTGAGGCGTCCAGGTCTCACCGCCGTCGGTCGTCTTCAGAAGCGTTCCCCCGGAGCCGGCAATCCAGCCCGTTGAGGTCGTGGCGAAGGCGACGTCATGGAGTTCGGCCTCGACCGGACAGGTCTGCTCAATCCAGATATCACCACCGTCGGAGGTCTTCAATATGGTGCCGCTGTCTCCCACTATCCAGGCGTTTTGAGGGTCGACAAAAGCAACCGACCACAGGTTTACCTCACCCGACGGGTTGACACTGGGCATATGCCAGGACTTGCCGCTGTCGGCAGTGATTAGAATGCGACCTTTGAACGTGATATCGGCGCGATGCTCGCCGAAGTGTTTGGCCACCTCCCCGACGGCGATACCGTGAGCGTTATCGGCAAACTGCACGCCGCGCAGGTTCTCGGCAAAACCGCTTTTGACAGCCGTCCAGGTCCACCCGGCGTCGATTGTCCGGACAATTGCCCCGTGGCCGCCCACCGCCCAGCCGTGCTTGCCATCGGCAAAACTGACACCGTGGAAATCGGCCGAAGAGGCCAGGGTAACCGGCGAGACCCACTTGAGCCCGCCGTCGCGGGTTTGAATGATGGTGGCGTTCTCGCCTACCGCCCAGCCGACCTTGTCATCGACGAAGGTTATGTCCCAGAGAGTATTGTCCGTGGTCGAGTTCTGCAGGCGCCACGTGGCGCCGCCATCGGAGGTATACAGGGCCGCGCCATCGATGCCCACAACCCAGCCCGTCCGCCCGTTCACAAAGTGGCTCGAGCGAAGCTGGTTGCCTTCCAGCCGCAGGTCCCTGCTAACCCACGCAGCGGCGGCGATCGGCCCGGCCGCTTCCCCGCTGTCGTCACCGCAGCCCGCAATTAAACCGAGCAACAGCCCGCTTATCAGCACGGCGTGGATAATCTTCATACAGCCCGCTGTTTTACTCAAGATGTTCATACTCCCATTTGGCGGTCGGCTTTTTTGTAGCCCACAAGATATTCAAACCATGAGCAAATGTCAATCGCCATGGTAAAAATGGTTGACAGCAGAGTGCATTATGGTGATGATTGGACAATGACGACGGCGGCGTGGGTTCCTTCACAGAGAGAACTCTGATGGCCGCTGAGAACCTTTCCGCGGAAAAGGTAAATCGCGAGAGCGGACTCCGAGATGCTCTCGCCACGCCTTAAAGAACGGTACGACATTTCGGATATAATACGGTTTTCGGATGGAGATAATCTCTAACGCCCGAAAAAGGCTGGTCACTCTGCTGACACTGGTCGGCCTCCACTCCTATGTCGTCGGCCTGGGGCTGATCCTGATGCCGGTGACGGCCCTGCCTTTTTTCGGCCTGGAGGTGGCCACCGAAAAGTTTTTCCCGGTCCAGGGCGGCGTCTTCCACATCGTTATGGGGACCGCCTATATTCTTTCGGGAGTCGGCATCGACCGCTTCCGCGGGTTGATTCTGCTGACAATCCTCGCCAAGTGCACGGCTACCGCCTTCCTTTGCATCTATTACCTTTTCTTTGACAGGGCCTGGGTCGTCCTCGCCTCCGCTGCCGGAGACGGTCTCATGGCCGCAGCCATCCTGGTCGCCTTTGTGGCTTACGAGAAAAACCGGCCGCCAGCCTGATGCTTCCGGCGCACGATTATTTCATGGATTGGAACTTGAAAGCGGCGGAATAAGTGGTTATTATACGGCGGTGTTGTACGATTGAAAGGAAACCGTTGGCACAAGATTAAGAGGCGGAGGTGAACAGACTCCCATCAATCATCGTGACCGGAGCCTCCGGGTTTGTCGGTCGCGCCTTGCTCGACGAGTTGAAAAACGAATGCCGCATTTTCGCTATTGCGCGCCGGTCGCAGTACGAGTGCAATGCCCCCGTGCATCCCAACATCGCCTGGCTGCGCTCCGATATCTCCCATCTGGACAGCGTCGCCAAGGCCTTTCGCGAAATCGCCACCGCCGGCGGCGCCGACTACCTCATTCACCTGGCCGCCTATTACGACTTCACCGGCCAGGACCATCCCGACTACTGGCGGACCAATGTCGACGGCACCCGGTATGTTCTCGAACTGGCTAAAGACCTCGACCTGAAACTGCTTGTCTTCACCAGCTCTGTCGCCGCCTGCGAATTTCCGCCCGCGGGAAAAGTGCTTGATGAGACTTCCCCGGCCGACGGCAGGACTCACTACGCCAGAAGCAAAAGCCAGGGTGAGGACATGATTCGCCAGTACGCCGACAAAGTCCCCGCTTGCATCGTCCGCCTCGGAGCCGTCTACAGTGACTGGTGCGAATACCCGCCCCTGTACGTCTTTCTCAAAACGTGGCTCGGAGCTTCATGGAAGGCCAATGTCCTGGCGGGCGTCGGGCAGTCGGCGGTCCCCTACATTCATATCCGCGATGTTGTCAGCTTCTTCCGGCAGATCCTCGCGCAGCGGGAAAAGCTGGCTCCCGCCGAAACTGTTATCGCTTCCACCCGCGGAGCCACCTCACATCTGAAGATGTACAGCCTCGCCACCCGCTACTTCTACGGCAAAACCCGCAAACCCGTGATGATGCCGCGCCTCATGTGCGGTCTGGGCCTCTGGGGAATGAATATCTGGGGCCATCTCACCAAAAACCCGCCGTTCGAAAGACCGTGGATGTACTCCTGTATCGACCTGCAACTCACCGTGCAAAACGAGCACAGCTGCGAACTGCTGGGCTGGTCGCCGGACACCCGCCACCTGATAGAACGGCGGCTGCCTTTTCTGGTCGAGCGGCTCAAAAGTGAACCCTTTGCCTGGGATACCCGTAACCTGGCGACGCTGAAGCGAGACACCGCCCGTCCCAACCTGCGCATATACACGGCCCTGTCGAACTCGGAGGACAAAATCGTCTACTCGCTGGTCGAGCAGATAAGCGTCTCCCGCGTGGGGCGTCTCTACCCACGGATTCAACAGCTGGACAGAACCGAGCTGGCCTGGTTAATCAGGCTTCTTTACCGTCTTCTGCTGACCTCGATCGATGCCGGCAACAAGATGCTGATTCTGAATTATTTCGAGATTTCCGGCCTGAGTCGCTTCCAGGCCGGCTACACCGCCGACGAAATATCGTACTTGCTGACAATGCTCAACGATACCATTTTGGCCCACCTTGGCCGGGTCGACGAACTCAAACCGTTCAGCAAGGACCTCTACGACTATATCAGCGTGCCCATTGAATTCGGCAAAGATGAGATAAACTACCAGTTCCAGCTCTATTTGCAGCGCGGCCCCGGCGAGGCAGCCGCAAAAGAAACCCCAGCGTCAGCAGAAGCCCGGACCGCCCGGGAACTGCTCGAGGAAACCATCTGGAGCTGCCTGGTGCAGAGGAAATAACAGCGTGGCAGAACCTGTGACACAAGGCGGCATGCAACCGTGAAAATCACCTTCCGGACAGCACAGTTGATGGGCTATACGCTGGTGGTCGCGCTCATGGGCGCCTTCACCCTCTACGCCGGGTTTTCCTTTATCTCGGAAACCGTGGTCAAAGAAGCCAAGCTGCGCGTGGAGATGGATTTGAACTCCGCCTGGCACTCCTACGACGACGAAAAGGCCTTTATAGAAATGGCCGTCAGTATGGCCACCCAGCACGAGTCGCTCAGAGGCGTACTCAGAGGCCGGGCCGATATTGCCGACATGATTCCGCAAATGCGTGCCCTGGCAGACAAATATGGCCTTCATTTCCTGACACTGGTTGACAAAAACGGCATAGTCCTGGCCCGGCTGGATGAGACCGGCGTCCTGGGGCAGAGGGTCCGTCGCGATCCCGTCATAGACCGGGCCCTGCAGGGAACCGCCGCCAAGGGTACCGCCCTTGTATCCCCCAGCGACCTGCTGCGGGAGGGCGCCGAACTGGCACACACCGCTTATATACCCCTGGTCCCTACCGAACGGGCGCGGCCGACCGAGCGTCTGGTCGAAGACCGGGGCATGGTGGTCGAGGCGGCCGTCCCCATCCTCACCGTCACCGACTCCGTCCTCGGCGTCTTCTACGGCGGGAAATTGCTGAATCGCAAATTCCGTCTCGTCGACCGCGTGCGCAATGCTGTCTTCGGTGACAATATCTATCAGGGTAAACCGCTCGGCACCGTGACCATCTTCCTGCAGGACGTGCGTATCGCCACCAACGTCATCAAGGCCGATAGTACCCGGGCCATCGGCACCCGCGTGTCCGATGAAGTCTATGTGAAGGTCCTGGAACGGGGCGAACGCTTCGCCGACCGGGCCTTCGTCGTCAACGACTGGTACCTGTCGGCCTATGATCCCATCAAGGATCCCGACGGCAACATCATCGGAATCCTCTACGTCGGTCTTCTGGAAAAGAAATACCTCGATTACAAATCCAGCCTGGTGATGAGATTTCTCGAGATCACGTTTCTGGCCCTGTTGCTGTCGGTGGTCCTGTGCTTTTTCCTTTCGGCCACTATTCGCCGCCCTGTCCTGCGACTGGTGGAGGCTACCAGGAGTTTGTCGGCGGGCCGGTTGGACGCCCGGGTCAGCGGTACCAGTACC